>NZ_JAALEH010000100.1:0-19785 GCF_011058195.1 Rhodococcus sp. 14C212
GGCCTGCCCGGGTGGGTCGACGGCCTTCTCGGACAGGTGGACGGTGCGGTCGACGTTGGTGAACGTGCCGGTCTTCTCGCCCCACGTGGCGGCCGGCAGCACGACGTCGGCGAGCTGCGCGGTCTCGGACAGGAAGATGTCCTGCACCACCAGGAAAAGCCTGTCCTGGGTGAGGATCTCCCGAATACGGCCGAGTTCCGGCAACGACACCGCCGGGTTGGTGCCGTTGACGTAGAGGAACCGGATCGAGCCGTCCTCGACGTAGCGCATCATCTGCATCAGATGGGTGGGGGCGGTGTAGTGCGGGATCTGCATCGGATCGATGTTCCACACGCGTGCCAGGTCCTCGATGTGCTGGTCGTTCGCCCAGTTCCGGAACGCGGGCAGGTCGCCGTCGGCGCCGCATTCGCGGGTGTTCTGGGCGGTGGGCTGGCCGTTCATCTGCAGCACCCCGCACCCCGGCTTGCCGAGCATGCCGCGGATCAGGTGGACGTTGTTCACCTGAACGGCCGCGGCGGTGGCCTGGTGCGACTGGTAGAAACCCTGCAGGACGGTGGACACGAGCCGTTCGGCACGCCCCAGGATGCGGGCAGCGTCGCGCAGATCGGCGAGCGGGACGTCGCACACCTCCGCAACCTTCTCGGCCGGGTAGTCCTCGAGTTGCTTCTCCAGTTCGGCGAAGCCGACGGTGTGGGCGTCGATGTAGTCGCGGTCGATCCAGCCGTGGTGCACGATCTCGTGCAGCAGGCCGTTCATCAGCATCACGTTGGTGCCGGGCCGCGGCGCCAGGTGCACTGTGGCCGTGCGCGCGACCGGCGTCCTCCGCGGGTCGACGCAGACGACCGCCGGCGGGTTCGGGCCGGCGAGCCGATCGAGCACCCGGGACCACAGCACGCTCTGGGTCTCGGCCATGTTGTGGCCGTAGAGGGCGATCACGTCGGCGTGGTCGATGTCGGTGTAGGACCCGGGCTGGCCGTCGCACGCGAAGGATTCCTTCAGCGCCGCGGCGGCCGTCGCCGTGCACAGCCGGGTGTTGCCGTCCATGTGATTGGTGCCGATGCCGCCGTGCCCGATCAGCGCCAGCGTGTAGTACTCCTCGAGGAAGAGTTGCCCGGTGGTGTAGAAGCCGATCGAACTGGGGCCGCGTTCGGCCAGCAGATCCTTGGTGCGTCCGGCGACGGCGTCCATCGCCGTGTCCCAGTCCGTCGCCACGAGTTCGCCGTCGCGCCGGATCAGCGGCGTGGTCAGCCGGTCCGGGGAGTGGTTCGCCTGCCAGCCGAACAGGTCCTTCGGACCGAGACGACCGTGGTTGACCCGGTCCACCGCGCGGCCACGGACGCCGACGATGCGCCCGTTCCTGACCGCGATGTCCAGCCCGTCCCCGTTCGAGTGCAGGATCGTCGCCGACTGCACCCAGGCGTCGACGTCGTCCTCGCCCACCCCTTCGGCGAGGTACATGTCGACCCTGGTCGGCCACGTCTCGCCGGGGCCATAGGGCGTGCGCGCGCCCCACGGCTCCCGGATCCGGTCTGTGCGCGTCATACCAGGGGCGCTACCCGCCGTGTGAAGAGCCAAACATGCCGGAGAGCTGCAGGCGCCGAGGTTCTGCCGCCGTGAGGGGAGGCGCGCTCCGGAATCCGGAGAGCGCGGCGTACCCGGTGTATGCCAGACTCCGGCGCATGGCTGTCGATCCACGCGGTACCGACCTGAAGCGTTTTCTTGCCGAGGATCCGGGCGGGCCGGTGGTGATGCTGAACCTGCTGCGGTTCGGCGCCGGTGGCCGCGAGCTCTACGCCCGCTACGCCGACGCCCTCCACGAGACCTTCCTGCCGCGCTACGGCGCCGAAGTGCTCTACGCGGGCGACGGGTCGACCGCACTCGTGGCGGAGAGCGGGCAGGACTGGGACGCGGTCCTGCTGGTGCGCTACCCGTCGCGCCGCGCCTTCTCCGAGATGGTCGCCGATCCCGAATACCGGCAGGTCACGGCGTGGCGCACCGACGCGTTGCAGGAAGCCGTCCTGCAGGCGACGGTGCCGTGGCCGGCGCAGTCCCGACACCTGCCGTCTCAGTAGCGCAGCAGTGCGCCGATGCCGTCCGCGGGGGTGAGGCGCTCGTCCATGCGGACCACGGCGGCACCGGTGACCACGGCAGCGAACGGCAGGACCTCGTCGGCGCGGCAGACGCGCTCGCTGCCGGAACCCATCTCGGACAGCGCTCCTGCATCGGCGGCCACGAGCGAGGGGTCGTCGCCCACGAGCACCGTGGTGTCGCCGAGATCGCCCAGGATCAGCGTGTCGACCCGGCGTTCGCGCAGCGCGGCCGTCACGTCGGTCAGACCCTCGACGGCCAAGCCGGTTCCGGCTCCGGACCGGTAGCGCTCGGCCACGTCGTCCATCTCTTCCAGCCGGCGCTGTGCGAGGGTCTCCTGGATGGAATCCCGGATCCGCTCGAGGTCGGATCCGTCGGCGCGGGAGCCGGTCTGCACCTGCACCAGGACGTCGCCGGTGCGCTGGGGCAGCGTCTCGGCCAGATCCGTGCGGGAGCGGACCTCACCGATCACGAACACCGGCTCGGCGTGGTGCTCGTCGGCCAGTTCGGTGATGCGGTCGGCAACGGCGGCGATGTTGCGACGCCGCTGCTCCTCGACGTTCGGCTCGGGATCCCCGTAGCCCGGCGACTGGGCGCCCGGCTGCCTTGTGGATCGGGTAGCCCTCGCCGGTGACCGTCTCCTCGTGGCGCACGGCACCGTGCCGGTCGTAGACGGTCAGATCGCCGCCCGCATGGTCGACGGCGGCCACCAGGTAGGACCGGCCGCTCGTGCCGTGTTCCACCAGCGGTAGCAGGTAAGGCGTTTCGGACACCCGCACCTCGGTGCGCACCGGCGGGCGCACCAGCCGCTCGTGCACGAGCACCCCCTCCGGGTTCGCCACGACCGCGCGGCCTCCGCTGCCGATCGCCGTCGGCGCCCCGGTCACCGCGCGCTCTACGTTCTCGAGTACGGCCTGCGGTGCCCCGAGCTGCTCGAGTCGCTCCGAGATGGAACGCCGCGTCAGTTCCGCAACCTTTGCCGCGTCCTCCGTCGCATGCGAATCCTCGTAATACACCGAGGCGAACGGACCGGTCGCGGTGATGAAGTCTGCAAATCGCTCGGCGTGCACAGCTACTCCTTGGTCGACATTCATGGTCCACGAGTCGTGTGCCCGACGTCGGAGCGGGTAAACGTGGTGCGAGACGCTTCAGTGACAATTCCGTTCCCTCGGTTTACCCGTCGCAGAATCGGTAATCCTGCGCCCATGGCGCACCCACCGAACGTGCTGCCGTGGCTCGTCCACGGCTCGTGGCCGCCCTCGCACGTTCGGGGATCCCATGGCTCGTTGCCGTCCCCTCTCGACGGCGGGCCGTGGGCGCGGGGCCGCTGCGGGTGGTACGCGCTGTTCGACGAGGCGACGAGCACGACAACCCGCAGGAGGGAAGGGCAATGAAGATTGCGATGGTGTCCGAGCACGCGGGTCTCCTCGCGGCCCTGGGCGACGCCGACTCCGGCGGCCGGGACGTGCACGTCGCCGAACTGTCGGCGGCGCTGGTACGGGCGGGACACGACGTCACCGTCTACACCCGTCGCGACGACCCGGATCTTCCCGAACGTGTCCGGACCGAGGACGGGTACGAGGTGGTCCACGTCCCCGCCGGGCCCGCCACCCGCCTGCCGACGGACGAGGTCCTCCCGCGGATGGGCGAGCTCGGCACCTTCCTCGCACACGCATGGACGAAGGACCGGCCCGACGTCGCCCACGCCCACTTCTGGATGTCGGGCATCGCGACCCAGCTCGCCGCACGCAACGCCAAGGTGCCCACGGTGCAGACCTTCCACACCCTGGGCGTGGTCGAGCGCCGCCACCAGGGCAGCGCGGACGCCGGCCCGTCGAGCCGGATCCACGTCGAGCGGCTCCTGGCCCTCGGCGCGAGCCGGGTGGCCGCCACCTGCTCGGACGAGGTGTTCGAGCTCGCCACGCTGGGCCTGCCCCGCACCCGCACGTCCGTCGTGCCCTGCGGTGTGAACCTCGAGCTGTTCACGCCGATCGGCCCCGAGGATCCGGCCCGCGGGTCCGGGCACCGCCTCGTCACCGTGGGACCGCTCGTGCCGCGCATGGGCTTCGACATCGCGATCCGGGCCCTGGCCCTGCTCCCAGACACCGAACTGGTGATCGCCGGCGGACCGGTGGACGGCAACCTCGCCGACGAGGCCGCGCGCCTGCGCGCCGTCGCGGAACAGCACGGCGTGCAGGACCGGGTGCGGATGCCCGGGCCCGTGCCTCGGAAGGACATGCCCGCGCTGCTGCGATCGGCGGACGTCGTGGTGTGCACCCCCTGGTACGAACCGCTCGGCATCGTGCCGCTCGAGGCGATGGCCTGCGGGCGGCCCGTCGTCGCGACCGCCGTCGGCGGCCTGCTCGACACAGTCGTCGACGGGGTGACGGGCACACTGGTGCCCCCGCACGCACCCGAGGCCGTCGCCGCGGCCGTGCACGGCCTGCTCACCGACGACGTCCAGCGCACCGCCTTCGGTCTCGCCGGCCACGACCGGGCAAGCACCCGCTACTCGTGGGACCGGTCCGCCGCCGATGCCGTGCGCACCTATGAGCGGTGCGTGCCGGAACCGCGGCAGGCGGTGCGATCCACGCGCTCCGGAGCGCGCTGAAGCGCTCGGGCAACGAGGGCGACGGGATTCCCAGGTTCTTCACGGAAACTTCACAGATTCGGCCACCACGCATGTGGCCGAGACGTTACTGTTGCGAACAAGGTTGAGAAGCAGCCGGTTCTCGTCTCGTGCAGGCGACTGCGGCGCTCTCCTGTCCCCGACCGGGCGCTCCCGCAGTCGGAATCTTCGGCGGAGGAACAGCCATGGTCTATCTGCGCTCCATCCTGGACGCACCGCACCGGTATTCGTCGTCGCTGCTCGACACCGCGCTGTTCGACGACTTCTCCGGCGAGGGGACCAGGGTCTGCATCGACGTCGACGAACCGCCGGGCGGTCCCGTGGTGGTGCAGGTGTCGGGAGTCGTCGACGAGGCCGCCGCGCCGGTGCTGCACTCGTTCCTGCGCGAGGCCGTCGTGCGGGGTCGCGGCGTGGTACTGGACCTGTTGCAGGTCACCCTCGTCGAGTGCGACACCGCGGCTCTGCTCGAGCGGGTCGAGTCGCTGCTCCGTGAGCGGGGCGCGAACATCACCGTCGCCGGCGGTGCGGCGGTGCGGCGGGCGGTACGGGACGCGGGCTTCGAGGATCGGATCGCGTGCTTCGGCACCTTCGGTCCGGCGTTCGAGGCGGCGCACCGTGGGTGCGACCTCCGGACTGCGGCACGGCAGGTGTAGCCGTGACCGTCAATGTCGTCCTGCTGCTGTTGGTACTGGCAGCAGGCATCGGTGGCACCGCAGCGTTGCAGGGGGCGCTGCGGCGCCGCCGCTGACTTCACACCGCACCCCGGCCCGGGCCGCCACCGACACGCGGACGCCGTTGGCCGAGAGTCCGGGCGTTGATAGTGTTCTGCGTCAGCTACCTCGGTCGCTCAGGCCCCCGGGAACGGAGAAGCGCGATGCACGACGAGCACGTCGACGTCCTGATCGTCGGCGCCGGACTCTCCGGAATCGGCGCGGCCTGCCATCTGCAGGACGAATGCCCGGGCAAGAGCTTCACCGTCCTCGAGGCGCGCGACGCCATCGGAGGCACCTGGGACCTGTTCCGCTACCCGGGCATCCGCTCCGACTCCGACATGTTCACCCTGGGGTACTCGTTCGAGCCCTGGACCGAACCCGAAACCTTCGCCGACGGCCCCTCCATCCGCGACTACGTCCGTCGCACCGCGCGGAGCCGGGGCATCGACGAGAAGGTCCGGTTCCACCATCGCGTGGTCCGCGCCGAGTGGTCCACGCCCGAGGCCCGCTGGACCGTGACGGCCGAGCGCACCGACACCGGCGAGCGCATTCGTCTCACGTGCGGCTTCCTGTTCGTCAACTCGGGCTACTACCGCTACGACGAGGGATTCACCCCCGAGTTCCCCGGCGTCGAACGGTTCACCGGCACGCTCGTGCATCCGCAGCACTGGCCCGAGGATCTGGAGTACACCGGCAAGCGCGTCGTCGTCATCGGCAGCGGCGCCACCGCGGTGACCCTCGTCCCGGCGCTCGCGGAGTCGGCCGCACACGTGACGATGCTGCAGCGCTCCCCGAGCTACGTGATGTCACGGCCTTCGATCGACCCGGTCGCCGGCGCGCTCCTCGGCCGGCTGCCGTCGAGGATCGCCTATCCGATCGTCCGCTGGGCCAACGTGCTGGGCAGCATGGCCTTCTTCCAGTTGAGCCGGCGCCGCCCGGCTCTGGTCAAGAGACTGCTGCGCAAGGGCGTGTTGGGTCACCTGCCCGCGGACTACGAGGTGGACGTCCATTTCCGGCCGAGGTACGACCCGTGGGACCAGCGGGTGTGTTTCGTTCCCGACGGCGACCTGTTCAAGGCCCTGCGCGAGGGCCGGGCGACGGTCGTGACCGACACGATCGGCACGTTCACGGAGAACGGAATCCGGCTCGCCTCCGGGCAGGAACTCGAGGCCGACGTGGTCGTCACCGCGACGGGACTGAACCTGCTCCTGCTCGGCGGAATGGCCGTGAGCGTCGACGGGCGCGACGTGGAGATGGGAAAGACGCTGGCGTACAAGGGGATGATGCTCTCGGGTGTGCCCAACCTGGCGTTCACCGTGGGATACACCAACGCGTCCTGGACCTTGAAGGCCGACCTCGTCGCCGGATACGTGTGCCGCCTCCTGCGGCACATGGACGCGCGCGGGTACGCCTACTGCACCCCGACCGCCCCCGCCTTCACGACGACCGCGTCGCCGCTGGTCGATCTGGCTTCCGGGTACGTGCTGCGCAGCATCGATTCGCTGCCCAAGCAGGGACCCGCGACTCCGTGGCGACTGTTCCAGAACTACGTCCGAGACCTGGTGATGATGCGCCGCGGCGGCCTCGAGGACGGCGCCATGCGCTTCTCCCGGGCCGCGGTTCCGACAGCGAGGCAGCCGGCCGCCTGAGGCGCCGGTCCGGAACCTCCGAGCATCTTCCGGCCTCTTCCGCGGACACGCATGTCCGGTATGTCCGCGTACCCGCGACGCGAACGGAGTTCACTGCCCTCCCGATCGAAAACACCAGCGTAGGAGGGCGGTTCGCCCCCGAACGCGACACCACCCGCATCCGCAACATAGACTGCCGGTGGAGGAGGCGGTCGACCCTCCCCTCCCCGGCGCACAGTTCCGCAACCGCGGCAATTTCCAGGGGCGGAGAGTGACATATGCAAGTTGGTGCCCTGTTCGGCAGGTATCGCCTGGACCGTCCGCTGTCGGTGGATGCGACCGGCGAGGTGTGGGCCGCGTTCGACACGGTCACGCATCGGCACGTCGCCTTGCGGGCGCTGCCGCCGGAGGCGACCGAAGACGACGAGTACCGCGATCGTTTCGAACGAGACGCCGAGATCGCAGCGCGCATCCGGAACCCGCATGTGCTCCCGATCCACGACGTCGGACAGATCGGCAGCCGGCTCTTCCTCGCAACGCCGATCGTCCAGGGCACGAGCCTGCAGGCGATGCTCCGGTCCACCGGCGCGATGGACGTACCGCGCGCGGTCGACGTCGTCGAGCAGCTGGCATCGGCCCTCGAAGCCGTGCACGCGGCCGGACTGGCCGAGCAGGAAGTGACGTCGGCGAACGTCCTCGCGCAGGACGACGGGCTGATCTGCCTCACCGATGTGGGGTTCCCCCCACATCCCGGCGCGGCGTCGGGCGTCTACGGCCTGACCACCGTGCTGTACGAATGCCTCACCGGCCGGCTCTTCCAGTCGTCGAGCGGACCGGCATTGCCACCGCAATCGTCGTCGGTGCTCTCGACTCTGCCCGCCGCTATGGTCGACGTGATCGCCCGCGGAACAGCAGCCGACCCCACGCGGCGTTACGGATCGGTGGGCGAGCTGGCTGCCGCTGCGCGCACCGCGGCGACATCGGCACAACCCGCCGGCAGGCCCACTCCCGCGATCGTTGCGGCCGGCTGGAACCGTCGCGTCCTGGTCGCAGGTCTCGCGCTGGTGGCGATCATCGCTGTTTTCGTCGTCGGCAGCATGGCACTCGGGGCGATATCGTCCTCGTCCGAGGGCACCGACCCCGCCCCGCTCCCGATCGCGGCGCAGCCGGCCGCGCCGACACCGTCGCCACCGGCGCCGACCACCCCGACCGGTGCGGATCAGGTGCCGTCAGCACCTGCGCCGGCTCGGGCGGAAGCCCCGGCCGCCGAGGTTCCTTCGCCTCGGGCGGCGGCCCCACCGGCACCGACACCCCGGGCTGCACCGCAATCACCGCTACCGGCGCCCCCTGCACCCGCACCGGCACCGGCACCGGCACCGGCACCGAATACTGCGCCGCAGATCCTGCCCTGCTACCCCGGCTACGAGCACACCCCGCCGCCGGACGGACCCTGCCTTCCGGCCGGCTCACCACCCGCACCCGCGCCGGCGCCGGCGCCGGACACTGCGCCGCAGATCCTGCCCTGCTACCCCGGCTACGAGCACACCCCGCCGCCGGACGGACCCTGCCTTCCGGCCGGCTCACCACCCGCACCCGCACCCGCACCGGCACCGGCGCCGGCGCCGGACACTGCGCCGCAGATCCTGCCCTGCTACCCCGGGTACGAGCACACCCCGCCGCCGGACGGGCCCTGCCTTCCGGCCGGCGACGGGTGATACCGGTGAGCCGTCCGATCGCCCCGAGACCGCGCGGTCGCGGCGCGTGCCGTTCTCCTGTTCGTCACGAGGCCTAGGGGCCGACGAGCCGCACCTCGACGGACTTGGCCATCGGGCACCGCTCCACGGCCCGCAACGCCAGGGTCTCCCGTGCGTACCGGTCCTGGACGCGCGGCAGCCGCACGTCGACCTCGGCGGAGAGGGTGAACTCCTGGTTCCCCCGATGGGTGAGCTGTACGCGGGCGTCCACGGCGCACTCGCCCAGGTCGTGGTCGCCGGTCGACGCGGTGGCGATCAGGGTCTGGTAGACGCACGCCGCCAGTGCCGCCGCATACAGCTGCTCGGGCGTCACCGCGTCGAACCCGGACGTGTTGTCCGGCGTCGTCACGCGAAGGTCCGGCGAGTGGCCCTCGATGCGCACCGAGGTGTCCTCGGCCGTCGCGGAGTACCGATACGAATTCGGCTCTGTCATCACGTGTTCCTCTTCCTCCCGATGGTCCGGACCGGAGCCGCCCCTCGGCACCGGCGCGGTCCCACCCGGGTGCCCGTCCGACCGCCGGGGAAACCCGCGGACCGAGGATTGACGTCCGCCGGCCCGGGTAACCGCACCCATGACCACCCTTCGTGCCCTGGCCCTGAACTGCACTCTCAAACCGTCCCCGGAGGAGTCCAGCACCGACCTGATGGTGTCGCACGTGCTGTCCGCGCTCGCCGGGCACGGTGTGACCACGGAGTCGGTGCGGGTCGTCGACCACGACGTCCGTCCCGGCGTGCAGGCGGACATGGGCGACGGCGACGAGTGGCCGTCCCTGCTCGAACGCATCGCCGCCGCCGACATCCTGATCGTCGCCACGCCCACCTGGGTCGGCCACATGTCCAGCGTGGCCCAGCGCGTGCTCGAACGCCTCGACGCGGCACTGTCGGACACCGACGACGAGAACCGGCCCCGCATGGTCGGGAAGGTCGCCGTCGCCGCGGTCGTGGGCAACGAGGACGGTGCCCACAAGATCGTCGCCGACCTGTTCCAGGGTCTCAACGACATCGGGTTCAGCATCCCGGCCCAGGGCTGCACCTACTGGAACGGTGAAGCGATGTCCGGCACGGACTTCAAGGACCTGTCCGAGGTACCCGAGCCGGTCTCGTCGACCACGCAGTCGCTGGCGCGGAACGCCGTGCATCTGGGCACCCTGCTGCGCGAACGGCCGTACCCGCCGTATCCGGGCTGAGCCCGGCCGTCCGCGTCGCGTCGCCGGTTGGGCCGAATGTCACATGCATTCGGTTGAATCGAACGAGTGTGACATTCGGCCGCCGGCACCGCCGTTCGGCCCCCGGCACCGCCGCGGTGGTACCGGCCCGGGTCAGACGCGGGCGCCCGTCGTCGCCGAGAAGAAGTAGACCTCGCCCGCCTGCGGGAGCAGGTGCACCCGCTCGCCCGGACCGATCGGGACGCGTCGATCCACCCGCACCACGACCTTGCCCGACGCGCTCGACCAGTCGGCCGGCTCGGCGGCCGTCGCGTGGACGAACGATTCCGCGCCGAGCTGCTCGACGAGGTCCACCGTCAACGACAGGCTCCCGGAACGCCACGCCCCGACGGGGGTCCACGCCTCGGGCCGCACCCCGACGACGATCCGCTCGGCGTCGACGTCGGCCGGCACGGCAATCCGCAGACTGCCCAGCACGGCCGCGCCGTCGCGGACGGGCGACTCGAGCAGGTTCATGCCGGGCGACCCGATGAATCCGGCGACGAAGGTGTTGACCGGGTTGTCGTACAGGTCGCGGGGCGCGGCCACCTGCTGCAGGCGGCCGCCGTCGAGGACGGCCACCCGATCCCCCATGGTCATCGCCTCCACCTGATCGTGGGTGACGTACACGGTCGTGGTGCCCAGCCGACGTTGCAGTCCCGCGATCTGCGAGCGCGTGCTGACGCGCAACTTCGCGTCGAGGTTGCTCAGCGGTTCGTCCATGCAGAACACCGCGGGCCGTCGCACGATGGCCCGGCCCATCGCCACGCGCTGCCGCTGCCCGCCCGAGAGCTTGCCCGGTTTGCGGTCGAGCAACGGTTCGAGCTCGAGCATCCGCGCGGCCTCGAGCACCCGCGCCGACCGTTCCGCCTTGCCGACGCCGGCGTTGCGCAACGCGAAACCCATGTTCTCCGCCACCGTCATGTTCGGGTACAGCGCGTAGTTCTGGAACACCATCGCCACGTCGCGTGCCTTGGGCGGCAACCCCGTCACGTCGGCTCCGCCGATGTCGATGCGGCCGTCGTCGACCGCCTCGAGCCCGGCGAGCATCCGCAGGCTCGTGGATTTCCCGCAGCCCGACGGACCGACCAGGACCAGGAACTCCCCGTCCGCGACGTCGAGGTCGAGCCGGTCCACCGACGGCCGCTCGACGCCCGGGTAGCGGTGGGTGACGGTCCGGAAACCTATGCTTGCCAATGTCGTTCCTACAGGTTCGGGGTGATCTGGCGATCGATGATCTGCTGCAGCTGACGGGCGACGTCGTCGAACGCCGTCGTCACGTCGGCGCCCTGCAGGGCGATCTGTTCGAGACCGGTGCCGATGATCTGGTCGCCGCCGGGTATGAAGACGCGCGCGTAGTCCTGTGAGCGCGTGCGCGCGAGTTGGTCGACGGCGGTACGGGAGTTGGGGTTCTGCTCGAGGAACGCCTTCATGTCGGGGTTCTCGGTGGCGGACTTGCGCACCGGCATGTAGCCGATCCGCTGCGAGAAGTAGGCGGTGTTCTCACCGTTGGTGACGAAGTCGATGAACTTCAGCGCGTTGCGCTTTCGCTCGTCGGAGATGTTCGCCGGGATCGCCAGTCCGGCGCCGCCGGTGGGGCATCCCGGAGTACCGTCGGGGGCCGGCAGGAACGCAGTGCCGAAGTCGAAGGCGGCGTTCTTCGTGATGCCGGACAGGTCGCCGGTGGAGGCGATCGTGGACGCAATGATCCCGGCGGAGAAGTCGTTGGCGATGTCTGTGGAGACACCCGCGTACTTCCCGGTGTGGATCATGTCCTTCAGGAACTGTCCCGCGGCGATCGTCTCCGCGTCGCCGAAGCGCAGCCGCCAGCCGTCGGAGTAGGCACCGCCGAACGTCCAGATCGGTCCTTCGAAGGTCCAGCCCAGGTAGTCCTTGGCGTTGCCCCAGCCGTGCGCCAGCTTGCCGGATCCGACGGCGCGTTGCAGTTCGGGCCCCCACTCGGAGAATTCCTGCCAGGTGGCGGGCCCGCGGTCGGGCAGTCCGGCCTGCCGCCAGACGTCGCGGTTGTAGTAGAACAGCGGGGTCGAGCGGGCGTAGGGCAGCGCGAAGTGGCGACCCTCGAAGAGGTAGTCGGCGAGCAGGGAATCGACGTAGTCGCCGGTATCCACGCCGACCTCGGTGAACAGGTCGTCGAGCGGCGTGATCGCGCCGGCGAGCGCGTAGTTGAACCACCACACGTCCGAGAGGACCACGACGTCGGGCAGATCGCCCCCGGACAGGGCTGCGTTGAACTTCTGCGACACCTCTTCGTAGTTCTTGCCGCCGTCGACGAGGTCGACGGTCAGGTCCGGGTACTTCGCCTGGAACCGGGCGATGAGTTCCTTCTCCACATCCTGGGACTTGCCCGGGTGGTTGGACCAGAATTTGATCGTGTTCGCGGCGGAAGCGGACCCCGAGGTGCCCGACGACCCGGACGAGCCGGTGCCGGCGCACGCGGCCAGCGCTGCGCTCGCCGCGACCACCCCGGTCAGTCCCAGAAATCCGCGCCTGTTGATGTTCACGAAGTTGCTCCTGGAAGAGTTCAGCCCTTGACCGCACCGGAGGTGAGGCCCTTGATCATGTGTCGTTGCAACGCAAGGAAGACCACGAGGATCGGCAGCATGGCCAGCACCGTGCCGGCCATCACCGGACCCCAGTTGGTGACGCCGTCGTTGTTCTGCAACTGCGTCAGTCCGATCGGCAGCGGGGCCACCGACGCGTCGTCGGCCATGAGGAACGGCCACAGGTATTCGTTCCACTCGTTGACCACGGTGATGAGCGCGAACGCGACCAGGGTCGGCCCGGACACGGGCAGCACGACCCGCCACAGCAGACGGACGTGCCCGGCGCCGTCCATCCGCGCCGCTTCGGTGATCTCCGCGGGAATGGACAGGAAGTGGTTGCGCAGCAGGAACGTTCCGAACGCGACGCCCGCGAGCGGCACGATGATCCCCTGGAAGGTGTTGCGCCATCCCCATTCCGCCACCAGCGCGTAGTTGGAGATGACCGTGATCTGGTTCGGCACCATCAGGGCGGCGACGATGCCGAGGAACACGAGATTCTTGCCGGGGAACTGCAGGAACACCAAACCGTAGGCGCTCAGGATGCCGAGGACGAACTTCACGCCCGACAGCACCGTGGTGATGATCAGCGAGTTCCGCAGGAACGTGCCGAACGGCACCGAGGTGACGGCCTCCGTGTAGTTCTGGGGATGGAACACGCTGGGCCACCAGGTGACCGGCAGCGTGTAGATGTCGGGCCGTTGCTTGAACGACGTCACCACGATCCAGTACAGCGGCAGCGCCACGACGAGCAGTGCCACGATCATCGCGGCGTAGCCGAGCACGCGGATCGCGCGCTCCCGGCGCCGGTACGGCTCGGCGGCGGCCGAGTGCCCGCGTGCCCGCCGGCGGTCCAGCAGGGCCGTCACCCGACCTCCTCCGTCTGCCGCTCCGACCGAATGTCACATACCTTCGATTCGATCGAAGGTATGTGACATTCGGTCGCGGAGGGCGGGCGGGACACGATCAGGGAGGGCGGGCGACGGCGACGCGACGCGCGTGCCGGGCGCAGCGTGTCTTCCCGGTCCATCAGGCGCACCTGGTACACGGTGACGGCGAGCAGTACGAGGAACATGATCGTCGCGACGGTGGCGCCGTAGCCGGCCCGGAAGTTCCGGAAGGACTCGTTGTAGACCTGGTAGACCATCGTGGTGGTCCCGGTGCCGAGTGGTCCGCCCCGGGTCATCACGTTGATGATGTCGAATACCTGGAACGAATTGAGGAGCACGGTGATCGACAGGAAGTACGTGGTGGGGCGCAGCTGCGGCAGGAGTACGCGCCGGAAGGCGGTCCACGACGAGGCGCCGTCGATCGCGGCGGCCTCGGAGAGTTCGGGGCGCAGGCCCTGCAGGGCGGCGAGATAAATGACGAAGGTGTAGCCGAGGTTCTTCCACAGGTAGGTGAGGGTGACCATCACCAGCGCCCAGGCCGGATCCTGGTAGAAGTCCGGGGTGTCTATCCCAACCCTGGCCAGAAGGTCTTGGACGAGACCGAAGTTCGGGTCGAACACGAACTGGAACGCCACGCCCACCGCGGCGCCGGAGATGACGAACGGCGCGAAGAGTGCGGACCGGACGAGGTTGCGGCCCAAGAGTTTACGGTCCAGCAACAGCGCCAGCGCCAGACCGAGGAGCATGGATCCCGCGACGGTGGCGACGGTGAAGACGACGGTGTTGCCGACGATCTGCCAGGTGTCGGCGCGGCCGAACCACTCGCGGTAGTTGCCGAATCCGACGAACGTGGCGGTGGGGCTCGAGATGTTCCACTCGAAGAACGAGAGGCGGATGTTGTCGACGAGCGGCCGGTACGTGAACAGGATCAGCAGCGCGAGATTCGGCCCGATCAGCGCGGCGAACAGCGCGTAGTCGCCCCATGGGCGTCGCGACAGCCCCCGATCGGGTTGGGGCAATACTCTTTCCGGACTCGAGCGCACTGCGGCAGTGTGCCTGCCGCGGGCGAACCGGAGGTTACGCCGGTCTGGCGCCGGCGAGTACTCTCGCCACCCGGAAGGTCACCAGGTGCTCGCCGGCGTCCACCGTTGTCCGGCTAGAGGTTCCAGTCGCCGAGGCCGTCCCAGCCGTTGAGGGTGCCGCCACCGGTGTTCTGCACGATCACCGGGTCGCCCTTCTGGGCGTTCTCGAAGAACCAGCGACCGTCCTCGGTGCTCACATTCAGGCAGCCGTGGCTGACGTTGGTGTTGCCCTGCGCCCACTCGGACCACGGCGCCGCGTGCACGAAGATGCCGCTGTTGGAGATGCGGGTCGCGTACTCGACGTAGGTGCGGTATCCCTCGGGCGAGTCAACCGGAACGCCGTAGGTGGACGAGTCCATGTACATGTCGCGGAACTTCTCGCCGACGATGTAGGTGCCGTTGGGCGTCTCGTAGCCGGGCTTGCCGAACGACGTCGGCATGGTCTTGACGACCTCGCCGTTGCGGGTGACGGTGATGGTCTTGGTGTTGTCGTCCGCGACGGTGATCAGGGCCTCGCCGACGGTGTACGACGACTGCGTGCCCCCGGCGTTCACGGTGACCTGAGTGTGGGCCGGCCAGAACTCGAACGGCCGCCACCGCACCTGCCGGTCCGAGGCCCAGTAGAAGTGTCCGGACACCGGCGGGTTCGACGTGACGGTGATGGCGCGCTCGGCGGCCGCGCGATCGGTGACGTTCTCGTCGAAGCGGATGATGATCGGCTGGGCCACGCCGACCGTCTCACCGTTCGACGGGTTGATCGACGGGGTCGAGAACGGCGGCGGCGCGGGTGCGACGGAGTTCGAGCCGCCCGGAAGCCTCTCGACGAGTTCCTGCACGCTCGGCAGTTCGGGCCCGCCCGGCCACAGGGGTGCCGCGGCGGCGGGCCCCGTCATGGTGAGCATGGCGGCGCCGACCCCCACCAGCGCGGTGGCGACACGGCCGGACCAGCGACCGGCGCGGCCGCAACTGCTCGGCCGACCCTTCTTCTCGAACATTCGACACCCATCGTTCGTTCGTGCCGTCGCACCCACGTCCGCCCCGACAGCGACGACTTGGCGAACCCATTAGACACAGCATTCCCGCAGACGGGCAATTCGACCATGCCCGTCCGGACGGTCCCTCACGGGCTCGAGCCCAGGTCAGGATTCGATTCGAGAGGCGGCAAGGAGATCGGCGACGGCGACGAACTTCACGCGAGAGCGACCCTCCGAGCCGCCCCGGGCGCGTTCCTGCTTGTCGATCTGCTGCCAGCCCCGGTAGTCGACGTACTCCGGCCGGCGCTCGGAGACCAGCGCCGCGAGCTTCTCCCGGTCGGCGACGGGTGCGACGAGCCGGCCGGCCACGAAATCCTGGACCAGGTGCTCGACGGTCTGGGCGGAGCACTGCTTGTTGGTGCCGATGACGCCGGTGGGTCCGCGCTTGATCCAGCCGGCGGTGTACACGCCGGGCAGCGGCTCGTTCGTCTCCGGGTCCACGACCCGGCCCTCCTCGTTGGGGAGGATGCCGCGCTGGTCGTCGAACGGCAGGTCGGCGACGGGGGCCCCGTGGTAGCCGACCGAACGCAGGACCAGGCCGGTGGCCAGGGTCTCGGTCTGCCCGGTGCGGCGCGCCTCGAGCCGGCCGTTCGCCTCGACCAGTTCGGTGCGTTCGAGAGTGATCGACTCGACCCGGCCGTCGCCGCTCAGCTCGACGGGGGCGGCGAGGAAGCGCAGCACGATCCGCTTGTTGCCGTCGGTGGGGGACCGCTGGGCGAAGCCCTGGACCTGTTCGACCTTCAGCGCGATCCGCGGTTCGGCGGCGGGGTCGTCGACGAGGGCGCGGCTGGCCGGGTCGAGGTCGGCCTCGGCCGGGTCGACGACGATGTCGACGCCCCGGAGCTGACCGAGGGCCAGCAGTTCCGGGTTGGTGTAGGCGGCCTGGGCGGGGCCGCGGCGTCCCACGACGACGACCTCGCGGATGTTCGACTCGCGCAGGGCGGCGACGGCGTGGTCGGCCATGTCGGTCTTCGCCAGCTCGTCCGGGTCCATGACCAGCGCCCGCGCCACGTCGAGGGCGACGTTGCCGTTGCCGACGATCACCGCGCGTTCGCCGGACAGGTCGAAGGTGCGGTCGGCGTAGTCGGGGTGTCCGTTGTACCAGGCGACGAACTCGGTGGCTGCGTGCGAACCGGGCAGGTCCTCGCCGGGCACGTCCAGTCGCCGGTCCCCGGCGGCCCCGACGGCGTAGAGCACCGCATGGTGGTGCGCGAGCAGTTCCTCGTGGCTGATGTGGGCGCCCACCTCGACGTTGAACCAGCACTGGCTCTTCTTGTGACCGAGGGCGCTGCGGAACAGCTCACCGACGGCCTTGGTGCTCTGATGGTCCGGGGCGACACCCGCGCGGACGAGGCCGTACGGGGTGGGCAGGCGGTCGAAGATGTCGATCTCGACGCGGGCCCGGCCGGTCAGCTCCAGCGCGGCGTAGCAGGCCGCCGGCCCCGAGCCGACGATCGCCACGCGCAGGGTGCCGAGCTCGGCGGGAATCTTGGTGCGGTCGCGTTCCTCGGGCCAGTCCGGTCCGATCGGGTATCGCCGGTAGTAGTCCTCGGCGATCTTCAGGTAGGGCTCGTGCGCGGCGGGAAGCTCGTTGTCGGCGTAGATCGCGTCCACCGGGCATTCGTCCACGCACGCGCCGCAGTCGATGCAGGTGTCCGGGTCGATGTAGAGCATCTCGGTGGTGGCGAACGGCGCCTCGTCGGGCGTGGGATGGATGCAGTTGACGGGGCAGACCTCGACGCACGAGGCATCGTTGCAACACGCCTGGGTGATCACGTAAACCACGGTGGATACCTGCCTGAAGTGCCGGGGGTTCGACGACCCACTCAGACTATAACGTGTTCCAATTCCGGTCGAGATCCGGTTGGCCGCCCCTGCTCTCCCGGCGTGTCCCCCGCCACCGGACCGGACGCGTCAGCCGTCGGTCGGTTCGATGCGGAAGCCGATCTTCACGGTCACCTGGAGGTGCGCGACGGCCCCGTCGTCGATGTGGCCCCTGACGTTCATCATCTCGAACCACTCGAGGTGGCGCGTGGTCTCCGCCGCGCGCGCGACGGCCTGCTTGATCGCGTCGTCGACGCTGTCCGTCGACGAACCCACCACCTCGATCACCCGGTACACGTGGCTCACAGTGTCACTCCCTCCGTATCGAACTGCTTCGAACAATCGTGGGGGTAAGCGCCGCGCCCTTGTCTCAGGCGCGACGGGCCAGGTCGCGCGCCAGCGCGCCGAGCCGCGCGAGGCGCAGATCGCCCAGCGCGATCGGGCCGCTGCCCAGCCGGTTCGTCGTGAACGCGAGCGACAGACCGGTGTCGAGGTCGGCGAAGGCGCCGGAACCGCCGACCCCGTAGTGGCCGAGCGCCCCGCGCGGCCGCTCGCGGCTGACGAACACCGGCTGGTGGTAGCCGAGCCGCCACGCCATCGGGACCCCGAGCACGTAGTCGCGGCCGCGCACCTGGACCTCGTTCAGGGCCTCGATGGTCTCCGGTTGCAGGAACTGCACGCCGTCGATCGTGCCGCCGGCGGCGATCGCCCCGTACATCCGCGCCAGGGCGCGCGCCGAGAACACCCCGTTCCAGCCCGGCATCACCGCGTCGTGCACCGCCGGATCGCGCACCAGCTCGTCGAACTCCTCCGGCATCGCGGCCTCCGCGAGGCCCCGGGTGAGGCTCACCCGGGACAGCACCGAGGCGGTCATCCCCCAGTGCAGGCCGGCGGGATTGATCCGCGGGAACAGCTTGGCGATGCGGTGCCGCTGTTCCTCGGGCACCCGGAACCAGAATTCGGGGGTGCCCAGGGGTTCGGCGATCTCCTGCCGGACGACGTCGACGAACGGCAACCCGGTCACGCGCTGCACGATCTCCGCGACGAGCCAGCCGTACGTGACGGCGTGGTATCCCGGGCCTTCCAGCCGCCGCGGGTCGGGTGGCGCCGCGGCCAGCGCACGTACCGTCGCGTCGTAGTCGACGATGCCCATCCGTCCGGGCCGCAGGTTGCGTACCCGGTGCAGTCCGGCCCGGTGGGTGAGCACGTCCGCGACGGTGACGTCCTCCTTGCCGGCCGCCGCGAACTCCGGCCAGTACCGCGCGACGGGGGCGAAGTAGTCGATCAGGCCACGGTCGGCGAGCCGGTGCACCACGGTGGACGCCACACCCTTGCCGGTGGAGAAGGACAGCGACACCGTGTCGCGGTTCCACCGCCGGTCGCGGGTGGCCCAGCCCGCCCAGATGTCGAGCACCTTCTCGCCGTCCAGGTAGGCGGCCAGGGCACCGCCCCCGTGCCGGGGGAGCCGATACAGGTCGAAGAAGCGATCCGCGAGCGGCAGGAATTGCCGGTCGACGTGCATCTCGGTCGGCGGCGGTTCCTGTACCGCCGTCGCGCCCCGCACCGGTCGGGCTGTCATCCGTGGTACCTCCCAGTCGACATCGTGCCGCCAGGTTACGTCGCGGCGTCCGGTCCCGAACGGGTTTTCCGCAGGCTCCCGGTCAGGGCGTGACGTACCGGAACGTCCCCAGCACGACACACCCACGGCCGGTGGTGACGTTGACGGCGGTCGCGGCGGACCCCTCGCACAGCACCGGATCACGCAGGTCACCGATGAAGGCCTGGGACTGCGGGCCGGCCACGACGAGCGCTGTCGCGGGCTCCTCGACGATGCCCAGGGCAAGCGCGTCCTCACCGAAACCGAGGGTGGCGAGGGAGCCGCCGCGGGCCTCGCCCGCCCCGGCACCCCCCGAGAGCCCGGCCGCGAGCACCCGGGCCCCGGTGCGGGCGTCGGCGAAGCCGACGCCGCCGTCACCGTAGCTCCACGCTCCGCTCGGTGCGTCCGCGACCGCGCCGCACGCGGTCCGCCCGTCGAGCTGCGTGACCGAGGCCGCCGAACCCGGGGGCGCCGCACACGTCACCGCCTGCGCGGGCGGCGCCGCGACGAGTGCGGCCCCGACGGCCGCGGCCACCACGGCGCCACCACCGAGAACCCGAACCGACTTCCGCGCATCCGCTATCACCGACACGGTGACTGCCTCCTCCGGCCTCGTCCCCCGCAAACCGAATCCCCCAGGGGGAGTCTACGGAGACGCGCACCGGTTCACCGGCTCGCCGGGCATCGATGCGGTCACGAGACGTCACCGCCCCGGTGAATCCCTAACCGGGCGGCTTGCGGTCGGTGTCGCGGGACGGCTGCACCCGCTTCGGCTCGCCC
>NZ_JAALEH010000101.1:0-19377 GCF_011058195.1 Rhodococcus sp. 14C212
CCTATGCGCCCGGGGTCGCCCCCGACGACCTCGTCGCGACGGTCGAGGCGACCGGCTACACCGCCGCGCTCCCCGCCCCGCCCCGGGCCGAGGAGGCCGCCGGGGCCGCCCCCGAACCGGACGAGGCCGCCGCCTGGCGTCAGCGCCTGACCGTCTCCGCGGTCCTCACCGTGCCGGTGGTGCTGCTGTCGATGATCCCGGCACTGCAGTTCGACAACTGGCAGTGGCTGACCTTGACCCTCGCCTCCCCCGTCGTGGTGTGGGGAGCCCTGCCGTTCCACCGCGCCGCCTGGACCAACGCCCGCCACGGCGCCGCCACGATGGACACCCTCATCTCCGTCGGCGTCACGGCGGCATACCTCTGGTCGCTGTGGGCGTTGTTCTTCACCCACGCCGGCATGACCGGGATGCGGATGACGTTCGACCTGCTGCCCACCGGCAGCTCCGAACCGCACATCTATCTCGAGGTCGCCGCCGCCGTCACCACCTTCATTCTCGCGGGCCGCTATTTCGAGGCCCGCGCCAAGCGGCAGTCGGGCGCGGCCCTGCGGGCACTGCTCGACATGGGCGCCAAGGACGTCGCCGTGCTGCGCGACGATGACACCGAAACCCGGATCCCGATCGGCCGCCTCGCCGTCGGCGACCGATTCGTCGTGCGACCCGGCGAGAAGATCGCCACCGACGGCGTCGTCGTCTCCGGCACCTCCGCCGTCGATGCATCGATGCTCACCGGCGAACCCGTGCCGGTCGAGGTCGGGCCCGCGGACCCCGTCGTCGGCGCGACCGTCAACGCCGGCGGCCGGCTCGTGGTCCGCGCGACCCGCGTCGGCGCCGACACCCAGCTCGCTCAGATGGCGCGGCTGGTGACGGAGGCGCAGAACGGCAAGGCGGAGGTGCAGCGGCTCGCCGACCGGGTGTCGGCGGTGTTCGTCCCGATCGTCATCGGGCTGTCGCTGCTCACACTCGCCGGCTGGCTCCTCACCGGCAACTCGGTGACCGCGGCGTTCACCGCTGCCGTCGCGGTGCTGATCATCGCCTGCCCCTGCGCGCTGGGCCTCGCGACCCCGACCGCACTGCTCGTCGGCACCGGCCGCGGCGCCCAGCTCGGCATCCTGATCAAGGGCCCACAGATCCTCGAATCCACCCGCCGCGTCGACACCGTCGTGCTCGACAAGACAGGCACCGTCACCACCGGCCGCATGGCCGTGGCCGCGGTGCACGCGGCGGACGGCGGCTCTGAGGACGAGGCCCTGCATCTGGCGGGGTCGCTCGAGCACGCCTCCGAGCACCCCATCGGGCGGGCCGTCGCCGAGCGGGCCGCGGCCACCGGCGCTCTCTCGCCGGTGGAGAGCTTCGAAAACCACGGTGGACGAGGGGTTTCCGGTGTCGTCGACGGCCACGCCGTGCTCGCGGGCCGGCTGTCCTGGCTGCGCGACGAGTGGTCGCTGACCGCGCCCGAATCGCTACGACGGAGCGCCGGGGCCGCCGAGGCCGAGGGCCGCACACCGGTGTGGATCGCCTGGGACGGGCGCATCCGGGCGATCGTCGTCGTCTCCGACACGATCAAGGACACCTCCGCGTCGGCGATCGCCGAACTGCGCGAACTCGGCCTGCGGCCGGTGCTGCTCACCGGCGACAACCGCAGCGCCGCCGAGACCGTCGCGAAGCAGGTCGGCATCGACGAGGTCATCGCCGAGGTCCTGCCCGCCGAGAAGGTCGACGTGGTCAAGAGGCTGCAGGACGAGGGCCGGGTCGTCGCCATGATCGGCGACGGCGTCAACGACGCGGCCGCCCTCGCCCAGGCCGACCTCGGACTGGCCATGGGCACCGGCACCGACGTCGCGATCGAGGCCTCCGACCTGACCCTCGTGCGCGGCGACCTGCGGGCGGCTCCCGACGCGATCCGGCTCGCCCGCGCGACCCTGCGCACCATCAAGGGCAACCTGTTCTGGGCGTTCGCCTACAACGTCGCGGCCCTGCCGCTCGCGGCGCTCGGGCTGCTCAACCCGCTGATCGCCGGCGCGGCGATGGCGTTCAGCTCGGTGTTCGTGGTCAGCAACAGCCTGCGACTGCGACGGTTCAGCCCCCGCTGAGGCCCGCACCGACGACGCGCTGCCGGCGGAAGGTCTCCGATTCGCCGGCCGCGCGTCGTCGCGCTGTGTCACGCTCGTGCCATGGAGGCGGAGCGGGACCAACTGCTGCTCACCGTGCGTAACCTCGCCCGGTTCCACCGCGAGCACGAGAAGTTCTATTCCGAATCGCCGTTCCACGACGTGATCCGGCTGCACCGCAGCTCACGTGCCCTGAAGGCGCTCGCCGAGCGCTGGTCGGTCGTCGCACCGCTCGAACGGACGTCGCCGAGCCCGTTCGCCGGCGCGCCCGACCTCAACGACGATCGGGCCACCGAGACCCTCGGCATCCTGTTCATGGAGAGCGGCGACGAACCTGCCGAGATCACCAAGCTGAAGGCTGACCTCGGGGCGCTCGCCGAGGCGAACCGGAGGACCGGGCAGTGGCTCGCCGACGCCATGGCGACCGCCTGGGACGTGCTCGAGGCGCTGCTGGCCTACCCGGGTCTCGCGGACCTGCTCGCCGAACGGCACCGCATCGTCACCAACGACTGGCAGTGCGCGACGACGGCCCAACTCGTCGCCCGCAACCTCGACCGGGCGGTCGCGATCCTGGGACGCATCGACTTCACCGCAGCCGCCCTGCGCGCGGACCTCGCCGGGGCTCGCATCGCGCCACGTTACGTCTTCTCCGCCGCGGAAATGATCGACCACGCGGCCGATCTCGCGGCGCGGAGCGCGGTGCTGACGCACGAGAACGAGCGGCGCTGGCGGATCTTCCACGATCGGGTCGAACAGATCGTCGCCGGCACCGAGCCGTAGCACCGGCGGCTCAGCACCCCTGCGTGTCGAGGAGGACGCAGTCCCACGTGACGGTCCGCTCCGCCGGGATGCGGCCACCGCCCTCCCACAGCGTCGGCGGCCCGGACGGATGCACCGAATACCAGCCCGGATACCGGGTCGGCGAGCGGTTCGCGAGCTGGGTGATCCAGCCGCGGCGCACGATCCGGCCCCGCGCAGTCGGCACCGTGCGGTGGAACAAGCCGAGGTAGCGGTCGTAGAGCAGGCAGCCGGAGACCGTGTCCTGCCCGTCCTCCGGGTATCCGGGCGGAAGCAGCGCCGACACCCCGTCCCCGAGGTGCGCGACCCGGTCGAACCCACCCGGCGTGCTCGTCGGGACCCGCTCGACGCGGGCGCGCAGGTTCCGGCTGATCAGCTCCGGCGGCAGCATGTACGGCAGGCACCACTCGGTCGTGCCCTCGATCGTGTCCCCGACGTGCAGCCGTTCGTAGCCGGGTTCGAGGTCGACGAGCATCCAGATCCTCATGCCCGCCACCCTCGCCGACGGGCCGGGACTCGAACGAGCGGACCCGAAGGCGCAGCACTGCTCCCGTCGTTACCGACACGGATCGGAGTCGGCTCGGTGAAACGATGCATCATCACAGCCCGGTGCACTCGACGAAGGACCGGAGGGCGACGCCTCCGGGCACCGGGATACCGTGCGGCCACCCTACACCGGGTGCAGCCTCACCCGATCCAGCACGCCAACTCGTCGGCCCGCGGATCGGCCACCACCGGATCACCCTCACCGCCGAACACCCGGACCGGCCGCGAGGCACCGATCGGCGCCCATCCCGGACCTCCCGTGGTCGCGAACTGAACCCAGGCGCGGTGCATCTCGTCGGCGAGGGCCTGCGGAGGCCGATCGCCGGTGAGCCGGTGGGAGACGTCGAGGCGGTCGAAGACGAACGCGATCTCGAGGGCATGGCACGCCCGCAGATCCTGCACCGGACTCGGCCAGGCGAACTCGTACAACCACGCCGTGCCACCGCGGCGGGCGACCGCATCGGCCAGGGTGACCGTGCCCGACCGGAAGGCGTAATCGGTCAGGACGGCGGCGAGCACGTCGCCGGGAGTCGCGCCCGGCCGATGGGCCGCGTACAGGTCGGCGAGCGCGGGATCGATCCCGTAGCGCCGCAGGACGAACGGCAGGTTGTCGCCGGTGATCGCCGCGGCGATGCCGGTCGGCACCAGGAAGAAGCGGAACTCGTCCGTGGTCGTGCCGGCCAGCACCGGCACACCCGTGCCCGCTCCGGCGGCGATCGCGTCGATCGGCAACGACGGCAGAATCTCCCCGTCGATGGTCGGGAACATGCTCATCACGCCCAGTCCGCGCTGCACGACCGACGCGCCCCACCGGTCCGGATCCGGATTCTGGGCGAGGTCGAGCCCGAGAGCGTCCTGCGCCGCCTGCAGGACGTCGGGGGCGAGGGCTCCGAACGCCTCGGCCGTGGCCGGCACACCCAGGCGGTCGGCGAGGACAGCCCCCACCCGGCGCGCGTCCTCGAGGTCCGAGGCCGCCGTGGCGTTGCCGCTCTGCACGACGGCGCGGTGGAACAGTCCGCTCGCGGCGGGTGAGGCCAGCAGCGCGGTCACGCTCATCCCGCCCGCCGACTCGCCGAACACCGTCACGTTGTCCGCGTCGCCGCCGAAGGCCCGGATGTTGTCCTGCACCCAGCGCAGCGCAGCGAGCTGATCCAGCAGGCCACGATTGTCCGGCGCGCCGTCGAGCGACAGGAACCCGGTGACGCCGAGTCGGTAGTTGATGCCGACCAGCACCACCCCGTCGCGCGCGAACGCGCGTCCGTCGTAACTGTCGATCCGGTTCGAGCCGCGGGTGAACGCGCCCCCGTGGATCCACACCATCACCGGCAATCCGGAAGCGCCCGGATCAGGTGTCCACACGGACAGATTCAGGCACTCGTCGCCGGGTTCGATGACGTTGCCGAGCAATGCGGCCGCCGGAGCGGCGTACGGCGCCTGAGGGCAGGTGGGGCCGGGCGCGGTGGCGTCGCGGACACCGTCCCAACGCGGCCCCGGACCCGGGGCCGCGAACCGCGCCGCCCCCACCGGGGCGGCCGCGTACGGAATGCCCAGAAAGGCCCACACTCCGTCGGTGGGCGTGCCCCGAACCGTTCCGCCGGTCGTCTGCACCGTATCCGTCATGCCCCGTTCCTCTCCTCGCAGCTCCTCACAACGCCACCCACCCGAGCGAATGTATCGCTGATCTCCGTAGGCCGACGGAAAGTCACATTCGCTCGGTCCGACGGCTCCTATGCTGGGTGGGACGGTCGTCGACATTTCCGCCCAGCCGAGGAGGTGCGGCATGCGAGCACTGGTGGTGTACGAATCGATGTTCGGGAACACCCGTCACGTGGCGGAAGCCGTCGCGCGCGGGCTGGGACCGGCGGACGCGGTGCGCACGGTCCCCGTGACGCAGGCACACGAGGAGAACCTGTCCGGATACGACCTGGTGGTCGTCGGCGGCCCGACGCATGCGCACGGCATGAGCCGGGAGTCGACGCGCCACGGCGCAGCCGAGCAGGCCGAGAAACCCGACAGCGGCTTGACCCTCGAACCGGACGCCGAGAGCGAGGGCGTCCGCGAGTGGCTCGATTCGCTGTCGGCCGGCGGCGGGAAGGCTGCAGCCTTCGACACGCGCATCGACATGGCGGCCGTGCTCACCGGGCGCGCCGGCAAGGGCATCGCCAAGAAGCTGCGCAAGCACGGGTTCGATCTCGTCGCCGATCCGGAGAGCTTCCTCGTCGACAAGCAGTCGAAGCTCGAGCCCGGCGAGGAGGATCGAGCCGAGCAGTGGGGCCGGTCGCTCGCCCAGCAGGCCGCGAGCGGGTCCGAGGAGCTGCGCTGACCCGCCCGCGGGCCGAGCGAATGTATCGCTCATCTCGGTAGGCCGACGGAACGATACATTCGCTCGGCACAACCGGACGCGAGATCGCTCGGCGCGACGGGACGCGAAACCGGCCATACTCGACGCATGCGACTGACCCACTTCGGCCATTCCTGCCTGCTCGTGGAGCACCTGGGCGCGACGATCCTGTTCGACCCGGGGAATTTCTCGCACGGCTTCGAGGGCATCACGGGGCTCGACGCGATCCTGGTCACCCATCAGCACCCGGACCACGCCGATCCGGTGCGACTGCCGGCACTGGTGGAGGCCAACCCGGGGGCCGCCCTGTACGCGGACCCGCAGACCGCCGCTCAGCTGGGCGGCGGCTGGAAGGGCGTGCACCCGGGCGACGCATTCACCGTCGGCGACGTGCGCGTGCGCGGCACCGGAGGCCGGCACGCCGTCATCCACCCGGAACTGCCGGTCATCGACAACACCGCCTATCTGCTCGGCGACGAAGAGAACCCGGCGCGGCTGCTGCATCCGGGCGATTCGCTGTACATCCCGAACGAGAGGGTCGACGTGCTCGCGCTGCCCGCCGCGGCACCGTGGCTGAAGATCTGGGAGTCGGTGGACTATCTGCGCGCGGTCAATCCGCGGGTGGCCGTGCCGATCCACCAGGGCATCGTCGCGGAGCAGGCCACCGGCATCTTCTACGGCCGTTACTCCGAGATGGCGCCGGAGGGCACCGAGTTCCGGGTGCTGCCCGCCGAGGATTCGGTCGAGGCCTGACGGGCGGTGTGTCCTTTGGGCTGCGGTAGCCGCCCAAAGGACACACCGGCCGCGTCAGCGGCCCGCGGCCCTCCCGGCGGCGCGGCCGGAGAAGATGCAGCCGCCGAGGAACGTACCCTCGAGCGAGCGGTAGCCGTGTACCCCGCCGCCGCCGAATCCGGCGACCTCCCCGGCGGCGAACAGGCCCTCGAACACCGAGCCGCCGGCCTTCAGCACCCGGCCCGACAGGTCGGTCTCGAGCCCGCCCAACGTCTTGCGCGTCAGCAGGTGCAGCTTGACCGCGATCAGCGGTCCGGCCTTGGGATCGAGCAGCCGGTGGGGGGCGGCGATGCGGGTGATCCGGTCCGGCACGTAGGCGCGGGCCGCGCGCATCGCCGCGACCTGTAGATCCTTGGTGTACTTGTTCGCGATCTCGCGGTCGCGGGACTCGACGACCTGCTTGACCGTCGCGTAGTCCAGCGGCGCATCCGGGGTGATCTCGTTCATCCCTGCCACCAGCTCGGCGAGGGTGTCGCGGACGACGAAGTCGACGCCGCGGCGCTTGAACGCCTCCACCGGTCCGGGTGCCCCGGGCTTGACCCGCTGCAGCACCTTGCGGATGTCGCGTCCGGTCAGGTCCGGGTTCTGTTCCTGGCCGGAGAGCGCGAACTCCTTCTCGATGATCTTCTGGTCGAGCACGAACCAGGTGTGGTCGTGGCCGCTGCGCACGATGTGCTCGAGGGTGCCGAGGGTGTCGAAGCCGGGGAACAGCGGCACCGGCAACCGCTTGCCGGTCGCGTCGAGCCACAGCGACGACGGGCCGGGCAGGATGCGGATTCCGTGGTTGGGCCAGACGGGGTCGTAGTTGGTGATGCCCTCGGTGTAGTGCCACATCCGGTCGCGGTTGACGATGCGCCCGCCGGCCCGTTCGGTGATCTCGAGCATCCGGCCGTCGACGTGCGCCGGCACGCCGGTGAGCATGTGCTTCGGCGGGTCTCCCAGCCGCTTCGGCCAGTTCTTCTTCACCAGGTCGTAGTCGCCGCCGATGCCGCCCGACGTGACGATCACCGCGCCGGCCGAGAGTTCGAACTCGCCGGTCGCCACCCGCGACGACGCCACGCCCCGCGCCGCCGACGACGGCTCGAGCACGGTTCCGCGCACCCCGGTGACGGCGCCGCCGGTGACGACGAGGTCGTCGACGCGGTGCCGGTTCCGCAGGATCACCCGGCCGCGGTCGACGCCGTCGAGCACCGTGCGGGCGAAGATCTCGACGAGTGCCGGTCCGGTTCCCCACGTGATGTGGAAGCGCGGCACGGAGTTGCCGTGCCCGCCGGCGTCGTAGCCTCCGCGTTCGGCCCAGCCGACCATGGGAAACAGCTTCAGCCCGCGTTCCTTCAGCCACGCGTGCTTTTCTCCGGCCGCGAACTCGACGTAGGCCTGCGCCCAGCGGCGCGGCCAATAGTCCTCGTCCTCCCGGTCGAAGGCGGCGCTGCCCATCCAGTCCTGCAGGGCCAGGTCGTACGAGTCGCGGATGCCGAGCCGGCGCTGCTCGGGGGAATCCACGAAGAACAGCCCGCCGAACGACCAGAAGGCTTGTCCCCCGAGGTTGTGCGAGTTCTCCTGGTCGACGAGCACCACGGTGCGCCCGGCGTCGATGAGTTCGGCCGTGGCGACGAGGCCGGCCAGGCCGGCGCCCACCACGATCACGTCTGCGTCCATGCCCGCCAACCTACTGCAGGGTAGGTTCGGGTGGGCGGATCTTCGGGCTCAGGCCGCGCCGAGTGTGTGCAGGCGCGGCGGCCAGCGGTAGACCGAGGGCTGCGCCTCGAGGTGCAGGGCGAGGTCGATCGCGTCGAGCATCGCCTGCCGCGGTCCCGGCCGGTCGAGTTGCTTGCCGGAGATCGACAGCCGCAGCAGCCCGCCGCGCCGCGCGACCCGGGCGGCGCCGATGACCATCGCCCGGCACCACCACGGTTCGGCCTTGGCGCCCTCGCCGATGCCGAACACCCGTGCATGGGTGACGGTATCGCGGTCGAGGTCGTGGATCCCGGCGGCGCCGGCCAGGAGCCGGAAACCGGTGACGGGCAGCGCCGCGACGGCCCCGGGTGAGGCGAGCCAGCGCGGCGGCGCGAACAGCCGGGTCCGCAACCCCGTCTCCTCGAGCACCCGGTCGGCGGCGAGCAGCCGCAGCCGCGCCTCGTGTTCGGGCAGGACCGCGAACTCGGCGCGCCGTCGCTTGGTCGCGGCCTGGTCGTAGCCGTGCAGCACGATGGCGTCGCCGCCCTCGCGGCGCTCGAGCAGCCACTCCTGGGTGTGCGGGTCGCGCGCCAGCCGGTAGTGGTCCTTCAGTCGCGGCGCGACGAGCAGCGACAGCGGCACGCCGCGGGCGTCCATCTCCCGGGCGAAGTCGTCCACCGCCGGGCGGGTCTCGTCCCTGATGCCCGACACCGACACGATCAGCTGGCCGCTCATGGGCTCCACGGTGCCAGAGTCGGGTGAACGTCAGGCGTCGGGCGCCTGAAGGGTTTCGGCATGCACGGCGTCGGTGAGGGGCCGGCCGGTCCGCCACCCGAACCGCTCGAGGTCCGGCACCTCCTGCAACCGCGTCACGGGCCCGACGCACAGCCACGCGATCGGCCGCACCGGGGGGGGCGCCCCGACGAAGTCGGCGAGGAACGCCTCGTCGTAGAACGAGACCCAGCCGACGCCGAGTCCTTCGACGGTCGCCGCGAGCCACAGGTTCTGGATCGACAGCACCGCCGAGAACACGCCCACGTCGTCGATCGTGTGCCGGCCGAGGATGTGTCGTCCTCCCCGCGACGGGTCGTAGGTGACCACGATCCCGGTGCCGGACTCGGCGATGCCCTCGACCTTGATGGGGTCGAAGGTGCGCCGCCGCTCCTCCGGCAGCGAGTCCGCGAACGCGCGACGGCAGCCGGCGACGTGGTCGGCGAACTCGGCGAGCCGCTGCGGGTCGCGGACCACCACGAAGTCCCACGGCTGGGTGTTGCCGACGCTGGGCGCGGCGTGCGCCGCACCCAGCACCCGCCACAGGACCTGCTCGTCCACGCGCTCGCCGGTGAACTCCGCGCGGACGTCGCGGCGCGCACGGATCACGTCGTACAGGGCCGCCCGCGCATCGATGGTGTCGGTCATCGCGGTCAGCGGGGCAGCGCGGCTTCGATGGCCGCGATCACCTCGGGGGCATCGGGCTCGGTGCGCGGCCGGAACCGGGCGACGACGTTCCCGTCGGGTGCGACGAGGAACTTCTCGAAGTTCCACTGCACGTCGCCGGCCTCCCCGTTCGGGTCGGGGTGCCGGGTGAGTTCGGTGTAGAGGGGGTGCCGGCATTCGCCGTTGACGTCGATCTTCTCCATCAGCGGGAACGTGACACCGTAGTTGGTGGAGCAGAAGGTCCGGATCTCCTCGGCGGTGCCCGGCTCCTGGCCCATGAACTGGTTGCACGGCACACCGACGACGGTCAGCCCCCGGTCCGCGTACTCGACGGCGAGCTTCTCGAGCGCCGTGTACTGCGGGGTCAGGCCGCACTTGGAGGCGACGTTGACCACGAGGACCGCACGGCCGTCGAACTCGGCGAGGGAGGTGGGCACCCCGCCGAGGGTGTTGATGCCGATGTTCTGCAGAGAAGTCGTCATGCCGCCCGACGTTAGTCGCGGCGGTCCCCGGTGCGGTAGTGCGCCCGGAAACCGCCGCGAACCGGCACGTCAGAGCGCGGCGACGACCGCGAACGCGCCGAGGGCGACGAGCGCGGCGCCGGTCAGCGTCTGCACCCGGCGGTCGACCACGCACATCGCCGACAGGAAGCCCGGCATCGACCCGCCGCCGCGGGTGTGCACGATCGCCAGCAGGCTCGGCAGGCACCGGCCGAGCGAGACGAGCGTGAACAGGGCGGCACCGAGCGCCGGGGAGCCGACCGCGGCGACGCCGAGCACCAGCAGGTAGTACGCGCTGGACCGGATGAAGATCACGAAGCCCGGTCCGATCAGGGCGCCGAAGAGCAGCGAGACCTTCCACGGTGCCATCGACCGGCGCAGGTGCCGCGGCAGCTGCCGGCGGCGCATCGGCGTCGGCAGCGTCACCAGGCCCAGCTCGTGCAGGCCGTAGGCGAACGCGACGACACCCCACGCGACGAGCGTCCACGTCACCGGGACGGATCCGGCGACGAGTGCACCGAGCGCGCCGACGAGCGCACCGGTGGGGGCGCCGGTCGCGACCGACCCGAGCGCGTGCCAGCCGAGCCGGCGCACCGGCGTCGACGAGCCCGGGCGGTCGGGCTGCTTCGGAGCCGCGACGACGCCGGCGACCGACATGCCGCACGTCGACCAGTTCGCGGCCAGGGCGGTGACGGCTCCGGCGCCCACGACCGCGGCGGTCGTCGCGGCGGGTCCGGACGGCGTGACGAGCGCCGCCGCCCCGGCACCGGCGACGCCGGCGGCGGCGATGAGCGCCACCCGGATGCGCGACGGCACGACCTTCTGCAGGGTGGGACGGATGTCCGGCACGTCCGTCGTCAGCGGCTCGTGCGTGAGTACTGCTGTCATGACTTCCTCCAAGGGGATCGGTGTTCTCCGGATACGGACGGCTGGTTCAGGATTCGGTGACGGTGACGGTGCCGGTCATGTACCGGTGGACCGAGCAGGTGTACTCGTAGGTTCCCGGTTCGCCGAAGGTGTGGGAGTACGTACCTCCCCCGGTGATCCCGCTGTCGAACCGCCCCTCCGACGTGACCTGGTGCAGCACCCCGCCGTCCTCGAATCGCCACTCGACGGTGCCGCCGGCCGGCACGGTCACATCCGGCGGAGCGAAGTGGACATTGCTGACGACCACCACCGCGTCCGGAGGCCGTTCGGACGGGCCGCAGGCCGCGACGAGCGGAAGCAGCAGGGCCGCAGCCCACCCCGGCCGCCGGCTCATTCCCGGACGATCACGGTGCCGACCATCATCGGGTGCGGCGTGCAGTGATAGGTGAAGGTGCCGGCTTCGTCGAAGGTGTAGGAATACGTTCCCTCGGTGAGGAGTTCACTCTTCAGCTCACCCTCGAGGGGGCCCTCGCCCACGACGTCGTGCGGCAGTCCGCCGTCGTCGAATCGCCATTCGACGGTCTGCCCCTTCTCGATCGTCACCGACTCCGGGTTGTAGGCCATGTTCTTCACCTCCACGACGACGGCCGGTTCGGCCGAACCTCCGGCGCTGCCGCACGCGGACAGGCTCGCCGCGGTCAGCAGGCCGGCGAGCAGGATGACGGACTTTCTCACGGCGATTCCTCTCATCGGATGTACCGCAGGTTCGCGGTCATGCCGGCTTCGAAGTGATAGGCGTTGTGGCAGTGGAACATCCATTCGCCCGGGTTGTCGGCGTCGAATTCGATCGCGAGTTCGGTGCCGGGCAGCACGTTGACCGTGTCGCGGCGCAACCCGCCGTATGCGCCGATCGCAAAGGTGTGTCCGTGCGTGTGCATGGGGTGCCACATGGTGGACGAGTTCTTCATCGTGATCCGCACGCGTTCACCCTGTTTCATGACGAGACGGCCCGCGTCGGCACCGGCCATGCCCCACACGTAGCGGTCGCCGGCCTGGATCAGCTCGATCCGGTAGTCCCGGTCGGGCTCGCGCGGGTCGAGCCGCACGGTGTCGACGGGCCGCAACGCGCTCTCCGCGACGAGCCGGCCGCCGAGTTCGGGGATCGCGTCGCCCACGTCGGCGTCGGCCATCGGCACCGCGTCCGGGGTGCGCAGCACCGTCGAGGCATACCCTGGCCGCCCTTCGACCTTCGCGACGATCGGCCACACGCCCGACTTCACGGTGACGAGGACGTCGTAGCGTTGCGCCATTCCGACGACGATCGTGTCGGCGACGGTGGGCTGCACGTCGAAGCCGTCCGCCGCGACGATCGTGAGTTCGTGCCCGGCCACCGCGAACCGGTACGGGGTCTCCGCCGCCGCGTTGACGATCCGCAGCCGCAACCGCTGCCCCGCCGCGGCGACGACCGGGGCGGGATCGTTCGGGGAACGACCGTTGATCAGGTGCAACGGGTACGCGATGTGCTGGGTCATCCCACCGAGGGGCGCGGAGTCGCCGTGCCCGGCGCTCACCAGCCGCCGGGCGACGTCCAGGTCGCCGGCCGAATGCGCGCCGGGTGCCGCACCACCGCCGTGGCCGCCGTGACCGCCGGAGATCGCGGGATTGAGCGCCATGAGCACGGCGTCGGGCGTGGTGCCCAGGCCGTCGACCCAGTCGTCGAGGACCAGGACGGCGTCGGCGTCGGCGCCGGTGCGGTCGTCGGGGTCTTCGACGATCAGGGCGCCGAACAGCCCGCGGTCGGCCTGCAGGCCGCTGTGCGAGTGGTACCAGTGGGTGCCGGGGTCCGGGACCACGAAGCTGTAGTCGAACGTCGTGCCCGGCGCGATCGCGGCCTGCGTGACGGGCGCTGCGCCGTCCATGTCGTTGCGGATCCGGATGCCGTGCCAGTGGAGCGTGGTGTCGGCGTCCAGGTCGTTGCGCACCGCGGCGTCGAGCCGGTCGCCCTTGCGTACCCGCAGTTCCGGGGCGACGGCGTGCCCGCCGTACGTCCAGGTGTCGACCAGGCGTCCGCCCAGGTCGACGGTGGAGAATCCGGCGGCGAGCGCGAACGACGCCACGGTGCCGTTCCACCCGCGGGCGGCCTCGGCGGCGGCGATCTCCGGATCGGCCGGGGAAATGTAGTCGAGATCGGCCGCCGATCGAGTCTCCGCGCCGGCGCCTGCCGGCCGCGTACCGGACGATGCGGTAGCGCAGCCGGCGGCACCGAACCCGAGCGCGCTCATTCCCAGCGCCCCGGCTCCGAGGGAGCCCAAGGCGAGGAAGCGGCGCCGGCCCAGCACGTTGCCGGGTTGTCTCATCCGATCACCTCGGGGGTGAGCAGGTCGGTGAAATCCTCGACGTTGCCGCTGATCTCCGCCGAGGAGACCTGTTGCCCGGTTGCGGCGTCGAACCCGACGATGCGCTGTGCCGCCTCGCCCTGCCACTCCGGATTGCCACCGAGGACGTAGAACGTCGCGCCGTCGACCGAGAACGCCATGCTCGCGATGTCGGTCAGCCCCAGGTCCGGCAGGCTCAGCGACCGGATCTCTGCGAGGTTCGCCACGTCGGACAGCACGATGCGGGCCAGGTCGCCGCCGCGGGCGGAACTGGGATGGATCGGTGAGTCGGTGTAGGCGATCGCGATCCGGGTGCCGGTGTTGTCGATGACGTCGCTCGCGAACCGCCCGTCGGGCCGACCGGCGTTGCCGATCGGCGTCACCGCGTCCTGGGGCAGACCGCTCGAGAAGTCGAACACGTACACGTCGCCGTTCTCCCCGACCAGCAGGGCCTTGCGCGCGTCGGCGGCCCACCCGACCTTCCGGGCGCTGACGAAGTCCTCCGGCAGCACCTTCGCCCGGGCGGTCTCGGCCGGCACGCCGTCGTCGCCGACGGAGATCCGGATGAGCTCGCCGGTCTCCTCGCACACGCTGTAGATCTCGTGGTCCACGGTCCAGGTGAACGGTCCGCAGCCGACGAGCTGCACGGCCCCGCTCTGCTGCTTCGTCTCGAGGTCCACGACGCGGACGCCGTAGAGCCCGTCGTCCCAGGTGACGAAGTACCGCCCGTCGGAGGTGACCGCGTTGGAACCGGGCCGCGAGTGCACGCGCGCGACGTCGGGCAGCAGCGCCTCGTCGGGCTCGAGCAGATTTCCGGAGTAGGTGCTGACGGTGAAGTCGGCGGCGCCCCGCGAGCCGCGGGGACGCCACACCTCGGCGGCGAGAACGGCCGGATCGGACGGAGTCTCGCCGACGAAGCCGTGGATCACCGGGTCCCAGATACCGGGTCCGACGACGATGCGGCTGCCGGCGACACCCGTCTTCGGGTCGAGGACGTTGACGCCGAGCTCCAGCTTGCCGAATCCGCCTGCCACGGCGACGAGTTCGTCGCGCCCGATGGGCTCGATCTCGGAGACGTGCAGCGGTTCGGGGATGGTGTCGCCGATCTCCTGGTCGTCGTGGCCGAGGGAGATGCCCTCCCCGGGGGTGGTGAATTCGACGGTGGGATAGGTGACGTCGCCGGCGGTGTTCACCTCGTCGCCGGACGAGCCGCAGCCGGCGAGGGTGACGAGCAGCGCGAGCGGTACGGCGGCCGCGGCGGGACGCACGAGGCGGCGGGAACGCGAGGTCATGATACGGCACCGACCTTCGGGCGGTCGGCGGGACGGGCCTGGCAGTCCTCGCCGATGATGGGGGCCATGGTGCAGGTGTACGACTGGGATTCGTCGGACACGCACCAGATGATCTCCTGGTCGTAGCTGCCCGAGACCGGGTTGTACATGACGGCCTGCATGTCGGGTTCGCCGCAGAAGGCGTTGGAGCACGACGGGGCGCCGCAGCAGTCGTAGTAGGCGATCAGGTAGGTCTTGCCGGTGTCGGGGTTGGTGCAGCAGCCCACCCAGAATTCGGCGCCCGGCTTGCTGCCCGGCGCGCACGTGGTCACTCCGCCTCCGTTGCAGGCAGCGCAGGAGGTGCCGTCCATGTTGCACCAGCGCCAGTACTCGCACTCGGCGGGATCCTTGCCGTCGTACACGGGCACGAGCGGTTCCGGGCCGGGCTCGGGTGCGGGCTCCTGCGCGAACGCGGTGCGGGTCACCGGAAGCGAGCTGATGAGCGCCACTCCCGACACGCCCATCGTCCAGCGGCCGAGGCGGCTGATCGTCGAGCGGCGCGACACCTGTTCCGACATCCGGCGTCCGGTCCGGCTCATGAACGAGCCGCCCTTGCCGGCCATCCAGGCGGCTTGTTCCTCGACGGTCTCCTCGTCGACCGGATACCGGTTCTCGTACATCTCTTCCAACGCATCTCTCCGTTCGTCCAGGGGGAAGGCGGGATTCAGGCACTCGCGGCGGCGCGGGCCTTGGCCTGTTCGTGCAGGTGCTGCAGCGACGGGGTGCCGGTCTCGAGGGCGTTGAGCAGGCTCTCGACCTGGGCCATGTGGTTGCACAGCCCCTTGGCGCGGATCTTGCCGTGCTCGTCGAGGATCACCCCGTAGGGGGTGGTGCCGACCTGGTAGGCGATGCCGACGTCACGGCCGTCGACGTAGCTCAGTTCGGTGCCGATGTTGCTGCCGGCGAGGAACTTCCGATGTTCCTCGGGTGTGCCGTCGGAGACGATCACGACGTCGAGGTCCTGCTCCGCCTTGGCCATCGCGCGGATGCCGGGCAGCAGGCTCTTGCAGGTGGAGCAGGTGGGCGCCGTGAACAGCAGCAGCTGCGGCCCGTCGCGGTGGCCGCCGACGCCGACGGTGCGGCCCAGGTGGTCGGTGAGGCCCCGGAAGGACGGGCCCGCCTGCTCGATCTTCGGGCCGGTGTCCATCATGCGGGCCCCGAGGGGGCCGAGCCGGACCTGCACCCGGCCGATCTCGCGGGCCAGTGCGAGCACCATCAGGAACAACACGGCGACCGCCACCGCCAGCACGATGATCGCAACGAGAAAAATGGTGTTCATCTGTCGGTCCTGTCTCGGGAAGCGTTGTGGAAGAGGGGTTTCAGGCGCCGTAGCGCGACACGGTCGAGACCGCGCGCAGTTCGATGGACGCGCCGGTCAGGTGCTCGTCGACGGGACGGCGCCCGACGTGGACCACGGAACGCAACTGGGCTACCGCGAGCCCGGCGGCGAGCGCGAGCGCCGCGAGCGCGATCGCCGCCACCTGCTGGAGCGCGCCGAGCGTCGCGGGTCCGGTGAGGGCCAGCACGATCGACGCGGCGGCGAACGCACCGGCCCGCACGGAGTGGAACCAGCCGATGCGCGGCGCCTCGCCGTGGCCACCGAAGGCGAAGCAGCCGCAGTCGAGCTCGCGCCGGCCCCGCGCGAGGTTCACGGTGAGGCCGACGAAGAAGCCGAGGAACAGCGCCGCCGCGACAGCCGCGGCGGCACTGCCGGCGACGCCGAGCACCAACAGGGCACCCGCGGCGATCTCCGCGGCGGGCAGCAGCCGCGCGACCGCCCGTTCCAACACGGGCGGCAGCAGCCGATAGCCGCGGACGACGCGCAGCAGCCCCTCGTGATCGCCGGCCTTCGGCACCCCGGCGAGCAACAACGTCCCGCCGACGAGCGCCGCAACCACCGCCCAGATCATGGTCGTCCCCTTCGCAGTCGAGTGATCGTGCCGGTCAATCGTGCGCACCGGATGCGTCGCGGACGGGTCGTCGGGGAAACGTCCGGGGGCACCGCGAGTGGCACCGGCCGTGGCGGCGCGCCCCATGCGGACACTGCAGGTGGGACACGGTATCCGGCGCTCGGGAGACCGCGTCCGCACGGGACACGGGGCCGTGCGGTGGCGCGGGCCACAGCGCCGCGCCGGGCGGATTCCCACTTGCCGTCCACATGTCGTTCGCAGAGGTAACCGTCGCGTAACACCGCGGCGCTACGTTGTCCCTCGCCCTGAGGCGTTTCACCGCCCGGGTGCCGGCACCGCCGGCCGCACGGACGCACAGACGGGATACGACGATCGTGACAACCGCACTCCGGGCCGCGATTGCCCGCTCACGGGACGCCGAAACCCATCGGGATCCGGTGTATTCGCCGCTGCGCGCCCTCGGCCGCCGTCAGCTCACCCCGATCGATCTGCTCGGCCAGTCCCTGTCGACGATCGCGCCGGCCACCGGGATGGTGTTCATCGCGCTGTGGATGGTGACCCACCGGCCGGGCGTCGGCGGTCTGCCGGCGATCGCGGGGACCACCGCCGTGGTGGTGCTGGTGGCGCTGTGCATCACGCAGTTCACGCGGCGGCTCGCCGCGGCCGGGTCGCTCTACAGCTTCGTGTTCCAGGGCCTGAGTGCCCGCGCGACCCTCACCACGGGCGCGGCGTTGCTGCTGGGCTATCTCGGCATCTCGATCTCGGTGATGTCGCAGGCTGCACAGAGCCTGCTCCGCATCGCCGACCTGCTCGGCGTGCACGTGCCCGGCGCCGCGCCGTGGTCGGTCACGATCGGTCTCGTCGCGGTCGCCGTCGCGGTGATCACGGTGCGCGGCGTGCGGTTCGCGACGCGCGCCATCCTGCTCGTCGAGACGTGCTCGCTGGTGCTCATCGTGGTGCTCATGCTCGGCACCCCGGCCGGTGCGGGCACGGCCCCCACCGAATTGCCGGACGCGCCACTGAGCCTCATGCCGTTCCTCGCGATGCTCACCGTGCTGTCGATGGCGGGCTTCGAGAGCGCCGCGTTCTTCGGCCCGGAGGCCAAGCGGCCGTTGGTGACCGTCACCCGCACCGTGCTGATCTCCCCCGTCGTCGTCGGTGTGCTGTTCGTGTTCGCGGCCTGGGCCGCGTTGTCCGGCCACGGCGCCGTCGTCGTCGGCGCGTACTTCGACGGCACGGCGTCCGGCGCGAGCGTCGGTGTGGTGCTCGCGGTGCAGGCGGGCATGACGTGCTCGTGGCTCGCGTCGACCCTGGGCTGCGCGCAGGCGGGTTCGCGGCTGCTGTACTCGATGGGTGTCGAGCGGGTGCTGCCGAGCGCCCTCGCGCGTGTCCACGACCGGTTCCGCACCCCGCACGTGGGCGTGCTCGCCTTCACCGCCGCGGGTTTCGCCGGCGCGTGCCTGTACGCGTCCCTCGCGGAGGCGGATTCGGGGGCGTTCGACGGCGTCGTGGAGATCGGCCTCGTCGTGGCCTACACGCTGGTGGCCGTCGCGTCGCTGCGATTCCTGCACCGCATCGGCGAGCACACCGTCGTGACCCGGGCGGCCGCGCTGTTCGTCTCGGTCCTGGGGATGGGCCTGCTCGGCTACATCGCCGTCGACGGCACCGCGCACGGCGTGTGGGTCGTGCCCGCGACACTCTCGGCGGTCGCGGCGTCCGGCACGGTGTGGCAGTACGTGCTGCGCCGGGTCCGGCCGGGCAGCCTGACGACCATCGGTGCGTTCGACTCGGTCGAGACCGGGGACATCCTCCCCGGGGCGGGCACCCTCGTGATCGGCGCGGACGGGCGGCGCCGCATCCTCCCGGACGTCGCGCACCCCGGCGACGACGCCCGTCCCCGCGACGGGAACCCGGCTTGACCGCGCACGTCTCCGTGCACGCGGACGACTCGCACTTCAGCGGACAGCAGCCGCGCGCGGTGCAGAAGGCGCTGGGAATGCTCGAGGCCGTCGCGCAACTCGGCCCCGGCACGTCCGCGAAGGAGATCGCCAGGTTCGCCGGGGTGCCGCCGACCACCGCGTACCGCATGCTCAACCTGCTCGTGGCCGACGGATTCCTCGTCCGCGTGCCGGACCTGTCCGGCTTCGCGCTCGGCCGTCGCACCGCGGAACTCGCGCAGGCGGCCGCGGAGACGAGCCCGTCGCCGACGCTGCCCGACGTCGTCGAGGAGCTGCGCACCCACACCCGATTCGGGGTGCACGTCGCCTCGTTCGCGGCCGGGCGGCTGCGGTTCGTCGACAAGGACCCCGACCACGAGATCATCGCCATCGGCGTGCTGGCGAAGAACCTGCATGCGAACGCCCTCGGCAAGGTCATGCTGGCGCACCATCCGCACGTGCGTCCCGATCCGGAGCTGCGGCGCCTGACCGACCACACGATCTGCGACCCCGATGTCCTCGCGGAGGAACTGCGCGCCGTCGCCGTCGCGGGCTACGCGTACGAGGGCGAGGAGTGCCGGATCGGGCGGGCCGCGCTGGCGGTGCCGATCCGGGACCGGTCGGCGTTCGTCGTCGGCGGCCTCTACCTGCAGGGGTCGGCATCGCGGGTCGCCCCGGACGACGCGGCGCTCGTGCGGTTCCTCGTCGACGGCTCGGCGCGCCTGTCGGGGCTGCTGTGACGGCGTGAGTCGTCG
>NZ_JAALEH010000102.1:0-19039 GCF_011058195.1 Rhodococcus sp. 14C212
ATTCGGATCAGCACGTGGTGATGAACTGCGCCGGCGTGCACCGTGTCCTCGTGCGTCGTGCAGGGCTGCTCCGTGTGCGGGAATCGAACCCGCTGCGCTGCCCTCCGCGCGCCGGAGGATACAGAAGGGTCGATTCACCGCGACCCACGGCCTGTGCTCGCTTCCGATCCGGGTACCCGCTGCCCACGATCACTCGTCGATCAGATCCACCTCCCAGTTCACGCGCTGGATCTCCATGTCCACCTGGCGGATCCGGCGAGCCAGATCGTCGGCGGTGCGCCGCAGCTCCCGCACCGACAGCGCCGAGACGTACGCCAGTTCGGACCGGAGCTGGCGCCCGTATCGGTCCTTGCCGCCCGAGGCCGCGTCCGCGGCCGCGGTCAGCGCACGGTGCCGCGTCTGCAGAGCATCCCGTTCGGCCAGCGCATCGGTGAGGGTCCGGTTTCCGACGCGGGTGGCGGTGTTCGTCCTGTTGATCCGAGCGATCAGCAGAGCATGCCGATCGATGGCGGCGGTGAGTTGTTCGAGAAGCTCGCCTGCATTCTCGGCGGGCTCCTCCCCTTCCTGGTATCGGGCATTGGCCACGACCCGCGTACCGAGCTGCTCGATCCGCCGTTTCAGCTCGCCTCGTTCGGCGAGTGCCTCTGCCAGCCGCATGACGTCGAATCGTAGACGAGCGGTCGAGTTCATGCGTACCCGATTTCCGGCACCGTCGAGACCACCCAGCCGGGCGGAAAAACCGTGTCCCACCTTCCGGTCCGCGAACGGCCCTGCCACGTCGGCGTGCCCGGGGGTGAGCTGCGGTACAGGCCGCGGGCTGCGGCAAGGGTGCGGTCGTACTGGGTCGGCCAGCCGATGTCGGCGGCGAGCTGCTCGAGGACGGCACGATCTCGGCTCAACGCCCGCTCGGTGTGTGCCAGCGCGGGCAGCGCGTCCCGCTTGTCGGTGTTGCAGCCTCCGCAGGCGAGTACGAGATTCGCCAGCCCGTCCAGGGGCACCCGGGACCACGGGAGCACGTGGTCGACCGGGCTCCCTTCGGAAAGCCTTGCCGCACAGTAGAAGCACTGCGCTCCGAACGCCTCGCGAAGCGCCACCCGAGGCTTCGTGAGCGAGACGCGATCACGGCCGAACAGGTGCCCCGCGATGTCGGGAACGTCCTCGTCGAGGAAGGCGTTGTACCGGCGCACGTCCTGAACCCACAGGATCTCCAGTGTCGGGGTGAGCAGACCGGACAGGCGGGCCAGCGCCACCGCGACCCCCGGAAACAGGCGGATCGTGCCGCCGTGCCGGACAATCGCCGCTCGGGTGATTCCGGAGTGCAGCCAGGAGTCGTCGTAGAGGAACGGCTCGCCACGTCCGCCCGGCAACCGCTGCAGCCGGTACAGCGGTTGCTGCGCGAGCGTGAGCGCGACCTCCGCGACGGTCTCGCGGTACAGGTCGGGCATCCGCAGCCTCGCGATGGACAGGCCGACCACCCCGCCGGCATTCGCCGCGCCACGCAGCGCCTCCACCGCCGTCAGGATCCGGGCCTTCGGCTGCGAGGACTGGCGGAGCCGGTGCCCGTCGAACGGGCGGACCTGAGGCCAGTACAGGTCGATCACCCGCTCGGCGAGGGCGTCGATCGGCACGTCGAGTGCCGCGGCCGGGTCCGCCGGCAGATGTTCGACGCAGAAGCCGACGAGTGCCGAAAGGGTCGCAAGCTTGTAGGTGGCGGTCCGGGCACCGGTCTCGAGGACGGCGACGACGCGCTGACCGAGCGCGAGGGCGTCCGTGGGTGGTCCGGTACCGTCCACCCCGCCACGGTAGCGCAGCGGGAGGAATCATGATGGGCAAGCTGGTCCGCGACCGGATTCCCGACATCATCGAGGCCGACGGCCGGGTGGCGCGCACCCGTGTCCTCGATCGGGACGAGTACCGCAGCGCCCTGCTCGACAAGCTGGTCGAGGAAGCACACGAACTGCGGGAGGCGCACAACGACGACGAGCGGCTCGGCGAACTCGCCGACGTGCACGAGGTGTTCACGTCCCTGCTCGCCGCGTTCGGGATCGCCGCCGACGAGGTGGCTGCCGCGGCCACCGCCAAGCGCGCCGAGCGCGGCGGCTTCGATCGCCGCATCTGGCTGGAATAGCGTCGGTACACCGGCAGCAGGTTCCGGACAGCGACAACCGTCTCGACGGTTGTCGCTGTCCGGAAGCCCTGTCGTTGCGGAACGAGTGCTCAGGTGAGGAAAGGCAGCACGGCGGCCTCGAACTCGCGGTGCCGATCGCGGTGGATGCTGTGGCCGCAGGTGAAGTCGTGGACCGCGACGTCGCCGAGGACGTCCACCGCGGCCTCGAGGCGGGTCGGATCGACCATGCTGCCCGGCCCGCCCCGCAGGATCAGCGTCGGCGCGGTGATCTGCGGAAGACGTTCCCACCACCGCGGATTCGGCGCGCGGAACTGGGTGATCGCCGAGCCGGTCATGGAGCGGTCGAAGGTGAACGTCGCGCGCGGATTGCGCAGCAGGCTCGTCGAGGCGTACCACAACTCGGCCGGCGACGGCAGGCGCCCGCCGAGCACCTGCGGCGGATCGCCCGGGCGCAGCGGCAGCGGCGCCTCCTCGAGCACCAGGCGCCGCACCAGGCCCGGGCGCTGCTGCGCGACGAGGGATCCGGTGTGCCCGCCGAGGGAATGCCCGACGAGGTCGACCGTCTCGAGGCCCAGGTGTTCGCAGAGCCCGAGCACGTCGGCGCCGAACTCGTCGAAGCGGTAGGACGCGGCGCGGGCGCTGCGCCCGTGGCCGCGCAGGTCCACCGCGACGACCCGCCGGCCGGCCGCGAGCAGGGACCGGGCGAACCGGTCCCACGTGCGACCGTCGCCGCCCATCCCGTGCACCAACATCACCGGCACCGGATGGGGGCCCGTCCCGGGAGCCGAATCCCGGTAGGCGATCGCCACACCGTTCGGCGCGGCCGTCAGCACACTGGTCTCCACGTCAACCGAGCGTACTCACTCGTAGACGCCCTCCACATGCCAGCGGTCGCCGACGTGGATCACCAGCAGGGCCCGGGACTCCTCGAGCCGCACCTGCAGCCGCGCCGCCGCCCGTGCCGCGGCCGGGTCCCACCAGTACTCGTCCACCGGCCACGGCCCGGCCCAGGCGTGCACCCGCCAGCTGCGGCTGCCCCAGCTCAGCCGGACGGGATCGCCGCTGAGCAGACCGCGCTCGGTCACCGTCACCGGGGTGCCCGACGCGTCCTCGAGCGTGATCGGGGGCAGGGTGGTGAGCACCACCGCCGGGGCGGGCGGGGGCAGCCGACCCGGCCACGGCGCCGAAGGATCCGTCGCCGGCACCGGCTCCTCCCCCAGCGGCACGAGGGTCACCCGTTCCAGTGGGCCACGTCCGCCGCTGAGCACCCCCACCAGCACGGCTTCGCCGCCGAGCAGTCCCTGCACCCGCACCAGGGCGCGCCGGGCCCGTTCGTCCTCGTCGCCGACCCCGCCCCACAGGCCCAGCTGCAGCGCCCCCGCCGCCACCACCTCCACCGGTTCGAGCCGCAGCAACACGATCCCGGCGGTGGGGCGGGCCGCGCTGTGCCCGGTGAGCCAGCCGTCGAGCTGCCAGCGCACCCGGTCGGCGGTGCCGTCCGGGGTCAACGGTTCGGCGCAGCGCCACGTCCGGGCCAGTTCCTCACCGTTGCCGGTGCGGGCGGCCACCAGCAACCGGGTGCAGGCCACCCCCGCCGCCGCCAGCCGGGTGTGCAGCAGCGCGGCGAGCGCCCGGCCGGCGAAGGCGGCCGAGTCGACCCGTTCGAGCGGCGGATCGCAGGGGCGCTCCACCACCAGATCGGGTGGCAGGGCACGACCGGACGGCGGTCGCTGTGCCCGTGCCCGTGCGCTGCGGTGCGCGGCGACGGCGTCCGCGCCGAAGCGGGAGGCGACGTCGGTCGGCGACAGCGCGGCGAACGCCCCGATCGTGCGCAGACCGAGCCGTTTCAGCAGGTCCACCAGGTCGATGCGCTCCGGCGCGGCCAGGGACGGCTCCACACAGATCTCCGAAATATTCAGGGGTGCAAGAAATTCCTCGTCCCCTCCGGGCGGGACGAGGCGGGCGTGGCGGGCGGCGAGCACCGCGGTGAACAGCTCGTCGGCGATGCCGACCTGGCATTCGACGCCGGTGGCGGCCACCTCGTCGATCAGCCGCTCGGCCGCCGCCTCCTCGGAACCGAACCAGCGCATGACGCCGCGCGCAGCGAGCACCACCAGACCGGGGCGCAGCACCTCCACGCCGGGTGCCGCCGCATCGATCGCCGCCACCACCGGCTCGAACAACCGCGCGTCGCGACCCGGATCATCCTGGGCAACATACAAATCCGGGCACCGAGCCTGAGCCTCCCGTCGCCGCAGGCCCCGTCGCACGCCGGCGGCCCGGGCCGGCGCGGAACAGGCCGCCACGCGGTTGGCCGAGATCACCGCCACCGGCGCCGTGGGCGGCAGGTCGGCGGCCGCGGCGGCGGCGATCGCCGGCCAGTCCGGGCACCACAGGGCCACCACCCGGGCCGGGCCGGATTCGCTCACCGCGCCACCTCGGCCGGACGGGGCGCACTCCCCATCCGCGTCGGTTCGCCGGGCCGCCATTCCACTCCGATGCGACCGGCGCACAAGTCTATTCGCGCCGCACGGGGCTGAAAGGCCCGCCCCTGCGCGCGCACGGAAAACCCGGTGCCGCACAGCCTGCCCCGGGCCGGGGCCGACAGTCCCCGGTAGCCGTGCACCGCGGCCTCGAGCCGCACGTGCGCTCCGTCCCACCGGCCGTCGGTGACCACCAGGGCCGCGCCCTTGCTGCGAGCCCGCGCGACCACCGCCCGGGTCCGCGACGGCGGCACCACAGCGCCCCCGAGGCCGAGGACGACGAGGTCCATGCCGTCGAGCAGGACGGCGGCCACCTCCACCGGATCCGGTCCGGGCTCGGGGATCAGCGCGATCCGGCTCAGTTCGGCCCCCATCTCGGCGGCGGCGAGCAGGCCGAGGCGGCGATGACCGACGACGGCGGCGTGCCCACCGGCGGCCGTGGTCGAAGCCAGCACGCCGATCAGCAAAGACGTTGCCCCGGAGAAGCTTACGACGGATCCACGGACCAGGCCGCCGTCCGGGAGCAGCCGGGCGAGCGGCTCGGGCACCGGGAGCAGCCGGTCGACCGGCACCGGGGACGCGCCGGGCTCGGCGGGGCGGGGACGGGCGCTCTCCCCTCTCGCAGGAATCGCGGCGATCTGCCGCCGCAACGCCTCGAGCCGTTCCTGCCGGGGGAGCCCCGCCGGAGCCTGCGACCCGCCCTCGACCGGAAACTCGGCCACCTCACCCACACGAACTCCCCTCGCCCTGCGCCGGCCGCGTATAGCACGGCCCACCGACAAACCGCGGGGAAGACGCGGCTGTTCGAACATGTATTCGAACAAGTTCAGTAGACCCGACGCCGGGGGCGCCCGTCAAGCGATGGCCCACCGCGGCATCCACTACCCTCGTCAAGGTGGTGGAACAGGAGCGAGCGGCAAGCGTCGTCGGCCCGGATCAGCTGGTGGCCGGACGTTATCGGCTCGTCTCCAAACTCGGCGGCGGGGGTATGGGCGCGGTCTGGCTCGCGCACGACACCCTGCTCGACCGGGACGTGGCCGTCAAGCAGGTCACCTCGACCGTGGGCCTGCCCCCGGAGGCCGCCGAGGAGATCCGCCGCCGCACGCTGCGCGAGGGCCGGATCGCCGCCCGTCTCACCCACGAGCACGCCATCTCGATGTACGACGTCGCCCTCCACTCCGGCGAGCCGTGGCTCGTCATGGAGCATCTGCCCTCCCGCAGCCTCGCCCAGGTGATGAACATCGCCGACACCCTGCCGCCACTCGAGGTGGCGCAGATCGGCACACACATCGCCGACGCGCTCGCCGCCGCCCATGCCGCCGGGATCGTGCACCGCGACATCAAGCCGGGCAACATCCTCGTCGCCGAGCGCGGCCGCGAGCTGGGCATCGTGAAGATCAGCGACTTCGGCATCGCCCGCGCCAAGGGCGACCACGACCGCTCCGGCGTGATCACCGGTACCCCCGCCTTCTTCGCGCCCGAGGTCGCCCGCGGCAGCGACCCCACCGAGGCCAGCGACGTCTTCTCTCTCGGCGCGACCCTCTACACCGCGATCGAGGGTCAGCCGCCGTTCGGCATCGACCCCGACTCGATCGCCCTGCTGCACCGCGTCGCCCGCGCCGAAATCATCCCGCCGACCCGGACGGGCCCGCTGACCGACGTCCTCCTCGCGATGCTGGAACCGGACCCCGCCCGCCGCCCGACCATGGAGCAGGCCCGGGACCGTCTCGCCGCGGTCGCTCTCGGGCCCGACGCCGACCCGGAGCTGCTCCGCGGCCGGCCGATCCTGTCCGCCGACGGCACCGTCCCCGTGTGGGCGCGGCGCACCACCACCCCCTTCGTCGGTTCCCGGCGCACCGCGGGCACCGGCGGCACCCTCACCGGGTTGCCCGCCGCTCCCCAGCCCGTCTCCCTGCGGGGCGTACCCCGCCCCGCGGAGCTGCTGCGCCGGCTGCAGCCCACCGGCCCCCCGCCACGCACCACGCAGGAGAAGATCGTCGCGTTCGCACCGATGGCGATGGCGGTCATGGTGGCCGTGATAGTTCTCGCGCTGATCGTGGCCCTGATCATCGCGGTCGCCGTGAGCTGAGCTTGACCTTCGGGTCGGCCGAAGCTCGATGATGATGCCGTGACCCACTCCCCAGACCTGATCACGATCGGCACCATGGCCCGGCTCAGCGGGCTCACCCCGGGAGCGCTGCGGTTCTACGGCGACTGCCGGCTGCTCGTGCCCGCCGTGGTCGATCCCGTCACCGGCTACCGGTACTACACGGTCGACCAACGCGAACGAGCGATGACGATCCGTCAGCTCCGCGAACTCGACGTCCCGCTCGAGGACGTCGGCCGGATCCTCGACGGCGATGCCGAGTCCGGTGCCGCGCTGCTCGACGAACACGTCGCCGAACTGCATCGCCGGGCCGAGCGCGCGACCCGGCTGGCCTCCGCCGTCAAGTCCCGCCTCGCCGCCCTCGCGGCGCCGCCGGCGGTCGTCGTGCCGGGCCGGCTCCTCGCCGACACCGTCGAACGCGTCCTTCCGTCCGTCGCTACGGATCCGAAAATTCCCTGTCTGACAGGAATTCTCGTGGAGGTGGACGTCGGGGCGGTGGTCCTGACGGCGACGAACCGTTACCGGCTGACCACCGGCTCGGTGACGGCCGCGGCCCGCACCGGAGACCCGTTCCGCACCGTCGCCGACAGCTCCGCGCTCCGCGGGACCGCCGCGTGGCTGCGGAAACACGAGAACGTCGGCCTGGCCCTCGACGACTCGGGCGCGCTCACCCTCACCGGCGCGGACGGTGAGCGGCACAGCTGCCCGGCCGTCGAGGGCACCTTCCCCGACTACGGCAGCATGCTCGCCGCCCTCGACCCGCCGGTCACGCGGGTGATCGTGCACCGCGACGCCCTGGCCGGGGCCGTGCGCGACGCCGCGGCCGGCACGATCGACCTGCGCGTGCGGGCGGCGGCACTCACCGTCGGCCACCGGGGGCACGACCGCGTGCTGCCCGCCGACGTCACCGGCGCCGACCTGGATCTCGCCTTCGACCGGGACGGGCTGGGAGCCGCCCTCGGCACCGCCGTCGGCCCGGAGGTGCTGCTGGACATCGCCTCCTACGACCGGCCCGTCGTGATCCGTTCCGCCGCCGCCGGCGACCTGACCACCCTGGCCATGCCCGTCCGCCGGGAGGAACACCCGTGACCGCGACCCGCTCATGACCGCCGTCGCCGAGCCGATGACCGCCGCGGCGCTCGCGGCCGGCACGACCGAGCGGCTGCCCACGCACTGAATTCCGGTCAGTCGATCCGCCGCCGGTGCGCCCACCGGGTGAGCGCGTTGCGGTTGGACTGCTGGGTCTTGCGCAGCACATTCGACGCGTGCGTCTCGACGGTCTTGACCGAGATCACCAGCTCCTCGGCGATCTCGCGGTAGGTGTAGCCGCGCGCGAGCAGGCGCAGCACCTCGAGTTCGCGTGGAGTGAGCGAATCGAGTTCGGGGTCGAGCGGCGGCTCGGGGACGCTCGAGCGGCCGGTGAACGAGTCCAGGACGAAACCGGCCAGGCGCGGGCTGAACACCGCGTCCCCGCCGGCGACGCGGCGCACCGCGTCGGCCAGCTCGGCCCCCGAGATGGTCTTGGTGACATAGCCGCGGGCGCCGGCCCGGATCACCGCGATGACGTCCTCGGCGGCGTCGGACACGCTCAGCGCCAGGCACACCGGGCCCTCGGTGATCCGCCCGAGCACCGCCACCCCGCCCCCGTCGGGCATGTGGACGTCGAGCAGGACCACGTCGGGGCGGGTGGCGTCGATTCCCGCGACCGCTTCCGCGACGGTGCCGGCCTCGCCGACGACCTCCATGTCGCTCTCCCGGCCGAGTTCGGCGCGCACCCCCGACCGGAACACGGCGTGGTCGTCGACCAGGAACACACGGAAACGGCGGGAGGCGTCGAGTGACGTCAAGTGGGCTGCTCCTCTGGATGGGCGTCGGTGCCCTCCCACTCTAGGGTCGTCGTCCGTTCCGGTCCGGCACCGGCACGGGGCATGTGGATGCGGATCTCCGTGCCCTTGCCCGGGTTCGAGCGCACACCGACCCGGCCGCCGCGGCGTTCCACGCGACCCCGGATCGAACGGGCCAGGCCCTGCCGGTCCTCCGGCACCGCGGATTCGTCGAAGCCGACGCCACGGTCCCGGACGAAGACGCTCACCTGCTCGGGTTCGACCTCGACGAACAGGTCCACGCTGTCCACCCGCGCGTGCTTGGCCGCGTTGACCAGTGCCTCCCGGGTGGCGCCCAGCAGGGCGGTGAACGACTCGGCGGTCAGGTCCTCGTCGTCGCCGGGCACCACGTCGCCGACGATCACCGGCGCCACCGACACCCCGTACTGGTCCTCCACCTCGCCGGCGATGGTGCGCAGCGCCTCGGCCAGGCTGGTGTGCGGGGTCTCCCCGCCCCCGAACAGCCAGCGGCGCAGCTCGCGTTCCTGGCTGCGCGCCAGGCGCAGCACCTCCTGCGAGTTGTCGGCCTGCTTCTGGATCAGGGCGAGCGTCTGCAGCACCGAATCGTGCAGGTGCGACGCGATCTCCTCGCGTTCCTCGTTGCGGACGCGGGCGGCGCGTTCCTCCTCGAGCGCGCGCCACATCCGCACCCACAGCGGCACCGACAGCAGGCCGGCCCCGACCAGCGTCACCAGCACCGCCAGCACCGACGAGCGCAGGGCCGCCACGTCGACCTGGGCGAGGATCACGACACCGAGCCCGAGCACGATGAGCGAGGCGCCGCCGACCACTCGCGCCCAGGTCAGCACCGTCGGGCGTGCGGGCAGGCCCAGCACCGAACGCGGTCCCTCGGCGTCGAACTCGCGCCAGACCAGCGCGGCGCCCACGGCCACCACGACGACGGGCGCGATCACCGACCCCACGCCGCCGTTGAGCAGCCACGAAAGCCCCACCGCCAGGCCCAGTCCGATGACCGCCAGGCCCAGGGCCCGGCGCCGTTCGGTGGGCGACGGCGGTTCGGTGTCCGAGCCCTGCGGCGTGAGCGCCCACAGCAACCCGTAGGCGACGATGCCGAGGCCGGCGAGCGCCGCCAGAACCGTGAACGCCACCCGCACCTTGAGCACGTCGACCCCGAGGTGGTCGGCGAGACCACCGGCCACGCCGCCCACGACCCGGCCGCCGACCCGACGCTCGAGGCGGGGGGTGGGCAGGTGCGGGTAGGGAACCGGCTGCATACCTTCGATACTGGCACGCGCACCCCGCCGCGGGCATCGGGGACGAACCCTGAGCCGGTGTCCGCGCGCAGCCGCAGAATTCAGGGTCGGTCCCTGATGTGCGGTGGGGCGGCGATCGAGAAGGATGTGCAGCATGAACACGCGAAGCTTCCCCGAGCAGCTCTCGGACATGTGGCGCACCCGTCCGGTCCGGCTGCCACGGCAGGGCCACGTCGCCGGGGTGTGCGCGGGCATCGGCGTGCGGTACGACGTGGATCCGGTGCTGATCCGCGTGGCGTTCGTGGTGTCCACGTTCTTCGGCGGCGCCGGCCTGGTGCTGTATCTGGCGTGCTGGCTGCTGCTGCCGCGCTACGGCGATCAGGTCTCTCCCGCCGAGTCCCTCGTCGGCCGGGGGCACAGCTCCGAATCGAGCACCAAGGCCGTGGTGCTGCTGGTGGTGCTGGCGGTCGCGGCAAGCGCCTTCGGCCCGATGGGCCCCGGGGTCGGCGGTTCCGGATTCGTGAGCATGGTGCTGATGCTCGGCGGCCTGTGGCTGCTGTACCAGCGCCGGCCCGAACCCCCGGCGCTGCCCGGGGCGCCGCAGCTGTTCCCACAGAACCCCTTCCAGGCCCCGTTCCAGCAGAGCCAGTACCAGCAGGCGCCCTTCGCGCAGCACACCGGCGCCACCGGACCCGCGCCGGCGGATCCGAACTTCTGGACGAAGCCGGAACCGGACTCGCCCCGGGCCGCCGGCGCGGAGTCCCCCGGGCCGAACCCGGAGCCACCGCAGGATCCGTTGCTGCAGCGCCCGACGCCGCCGTCCTGGGATCCACTCGGCGTCGCACCGTTCGCCTGGGACCTGCCCGAGCCGGCGCCCGCGCCGTCGGTCGTGCCGGCGAAACAGCCCCGCTCACGGCTGACCACGACGGTGCTGGGCCTGGCGGTGCTCGCCGCGGCGGCCGCCGGCGCGGTGGCCTCTGCGGGCGAGGTCGCCTGGCTCACACCGGCGCGGATCGGCGCGATCGCGCTCGCGGTGATCGGACTCGGCCTGCTGTTCGGGGCGTTCCTGCACCGCGGCTACGGACTGCTGGTGGTGACGGGTCCGCTGCTCGGGTTCGTGGTGCTGGCCTCGCTCGTCGGGCCCATCGACACCTCGTCGTGGGGGGAACAGCTGTACTCGCCCCGCACCGCCGCGGAACTGCAGCCGGCGTACTCGGTGCAGATGGGCGCCCTGCAACTGGACCTGCGCGGGCTCGAACTCACCGAGGACGCGACCGTCACCGTCGAGACCCGCTTCGGTGCCACCGAGATCATGCTGCCGGAGAACCTCGACGTCGACGTCGTCTGCACCGAGCGGGCCTCGAATCCGTGCACGATGCAGGGCCTCGACGGCGGCGACGACGGCGTCGGCGGACCGGTCCTGACCCTGAACCTCGACACCGCATTCGGCAACTCGGAGGTGCGCCGTGGCTGACTTCGACACCGACCCCACCGATCCCACGACCGGCACCCGCCGGCGGGGCCCGTCGATCCTGATGCTGCTGTCCGCGATCGCGGCGCTGGCGGTCAGCGGATGGGCGCTGATCGGGCCGTTCTCCCTCGAGCCGCTCGCGAACGTCGAGTTCCGCTGGCTGCTCGTCGCGCTCGCCGTCGTCGTCGGCGCGGCCCTGGTGTTCGCGCCGGGCAAGAAGAAGCGCTGACATCCCGGCCCCGGAACGCACTGCGCCCTTCGGATCGGATCCGAAGGGCGCAGCCGCGTCTCACTCCCACTCGATGGTGCCCGGCGGCTTGCTCGTGACGTCGAGGACGACGCGGTTGACGTCGGGGACCTCGTTGGTGATGCGGGTCGAGATCCGCTCGAGGGCCTCGTACGGCAGACGGGTCCAGTCCGCGGTCATCGCGTCCTCGCTGGAGACCGGGCGCAGCACGATCGGATGGCCGTAGGTGCGCCCGTCGCCCTGCACGCCCACGCTGCGCACGTCGGCGAGCAGCACCACCGGGCACTGCCAGATCTGTCCGTCGAGGCCGGCCGCCGTGAGTTCCTCGCGGGCGATGGAGTCGGCGCGGCGCAGGATCGCGAGGCGTTCGCCCGTGACCTCACCGATGATGCGGATGCCCAGGCCCGGTCCGGGGAAGGGCTGGCGGCCGACGATCTCCTCGGGCAGCCCGAGTTCGCGGCCCACCGCCCGCACCTCGTCCTTGAACAGCAGGCGCAGCGGCTCGACCAGCGCGAACTGCAGATCCTCGGGGAGACCACCGACGTTGTGGTGGCTCTTGATGTTGGCGGTGCCGGTACCGCCGCCGGACTCGACGACGTCCGGGTACAGGGTGCCCTGGACCAGGAACTCGACGGTCTCGCCGTGGGCGGCGTTCTCGCCGAGCACCTCCGACACGGCGCCCTCGAAGCTGCGGATGAACTCGCGGCCGATGATCTTGCGCTTGGTCTCCGGATCCGTCACGCCGGCCAGTTCCCGCAGGAAGGTCTCGGCGGCGTCCACCGTGACGAGCCGGGCGCCCGTCGCGGCGACGAAGTCCTTCTCGACCTGCTGCCGCTCGCCCTCGCGCATCAGGCCGTGGTCGACGAACACACAGGTCAGACGGTCGCCGATGGCGCGCTGCACCAGGGCCGCGGCCACCGCGGAATCCACTCCGCCGGACAGGCCGCAGATGGCACGGCCGTCACCGACCTGCTCGCGGATCTGTTCGATCAGGGCCTCGGCGATGTTCGCGGCCGTCCAGGCGGCGGGGATACCGGCGATGTCGTGCAGGAACCGGCTGAGCACCTGCTGGCCGTGCGGGGAATGCAGCACCTCGGGGTGGTACTGCACGCCGGCGAGACGGCGCGCGCGGTCCTCGAACGCGGCGACCGGGGCGCCGGCGCTGCTGGCGGTCACCTCGAAACCGGCCGGCGCGGCGGTGACCCCGTCGCCGTGGCTCATCCACACCGGCTGCGTCGCGGGCAGGCCGTCGTGCAGGACACCGCCGGTGACGGACATCTCGGTGCGCCCGTACTCGCGGTTGCCGGTGTGCGCGACGGTGCCGCCGAGCGCCTCGGCCATGGCCTGGAAGCCGTAGCAGATGCCGAACACCGGGACGTCCAGGTCGAACAGTTTCGGGTCGAGTTGCGGCGCCCCGTCGGCGTAGACGCTGGAGGGGCCACCGGAGAGCACCACGGCGAGCGGCTCACGGGCCGCGATCTCCTCCACCGTCGTGGTGTGCGGCACGACCTCGGAGTAGACCTTCGCTTCGCGGACGCGGCGGGCGATCAGCTGCGCGTACTGGGCTCCGAAGTCGACGACGAGGACCGGCCTGGACTGCTGGGTTTGCGACACCCGGACAGTCTAGAGGCCCGGTCCTCGTCCAACGAACGGCGGTTCGGGTCAGGCGACGCCGGAGGTGGAGCCGCTGCGGACCTCGACGATCGGCAGCGACAGCGCGCCAGGAGCGCCCGCGGGCACCACCGGCTTCTTCGGGGCGATCGGGTCCAGTCGACGGTAGCCCTCGCCCTGGGTGGGACGCAGGTCCTGCTCTCCCTTGTTCGGCCACAGCGCGGCCGCGCGCTCGGCCTGCGCGGCAATCGTCAGCGACGGGTTGACCCCGAGATTCGCCGAGACGGCGGCTCCGTCGACGACGCTCAGCGTCGGGTATCCGTACACGCGGTGGTACGGGTCGATGACGCCGTGCTCGGGGTCGGTCCCGATCACGCAGCCGCCGAGGAAGTGCGCGGTGAGCGGGATGTTGAAGATCTCCCCCCAGGTGCCGCCGGGGACGCCGTCGATCTTCTCGGCGATGCGGCGGGTGGCCTCGTTGCCGACGGGAATCCACGTCGGGTTGGGATGCCCGTGGCCCTGGCGGCTGGTGACCTTGCGGCGGCCCAGCAGGCCATTCTTGGTGTACGTGACGATCGAGTTGTCCAGGTTCTGCATGACCAGGGCAATGATGGTGCGCTCGCTCCAGTCCTTGACGCTCAGCATCCTCCCCATCTGGACCGGGTTCTTCGCGGCCTGGCCGAGGAACTTCAGCCACCGCGGGACGCGGCCGCCACCGTCGGTCATCAGGGTCTGCAGCAGACCCATCGCGTTGGAGCCCTTGCCGTAGCGGACGGGTTCGATGTGGGTGTCCGCGGTGGGATGGAACGACGAGGTGATCGCCACCCCGCGGGTGAGGTCGAGTTCCGGATCGACGCGCATCTTGCCGGCGCCGACGATCGATTCGGAGTTGGTGCGGGTCAGGTGCCCGAGCCGGTCGGACAGCTGCGGCAGGCCGCCGGTGTCCTTGAGGTGGTGCAGAAGGTGCTGGGTGCCCCACGTGCCGGCGGCGAGCACCACGTGCCCGGCGGTGTAGGTGCGACGGTTCTTCCGCTTCCACGCGCCGGTGCGTTCGGTGTCGACGTCCCATGTGCCGTCGGCGGCCTGGCGCAGGTCGGTGACCGTGGTGAGGGGGACGATCTCGGCGCCGGCGCGTTCGGCGAGCCCGAGGTAGTTCTTCAGCAGTGTGTTCTTGGCACCGTGCCGGCAACCGGTCATGCACTCGCCGCATTCGATGCAGCCCGTGCGGTCGGGGCCGACACCACCGAAGTACGGATCGGCGACGGTGCGGCCGGGCTCACCGAAGTACACGCCCACCGGGGTCTGGATGAAGGTGTCCCCGACGCCCATGTCCCCGGCGACGGACTTGACGATCTCGTCGGCGGGCGTCATGTGGGGGTTCTGCACCACGCCGAGCATGCGACGGGCCTGGTCGTAGAACGGGCTGAGCTCGTCGTTCCAGTCGGTGATGTGCGCCCACTGGCTGTCCTGGAAGAACGGGGCGGGCGGCTTGTAGAGGGTGTTGGCGTAGTTGAGGGATCCGCCGCCGACGCCGGCGCCGGCGAGGATGAGGACGTCGTGGAGCAGATGGATCCGCTGGATGCCGAAGCACCCCAGCCTGGGCGCCCACAGGAAGCGCTTGAGATCCCAGCTGGTCTTGGCGAAGTCCGCGTCGGCGAAGCGCCGGCCGGCCTCGAGGATGCCGACCTTGTACCCCTTCTCCACGAGCCGCAGGGCCGTGACACTTCCGCCGAACCCCGATCCGACGATGAGGACGTCGTAGTCCGTCGCGCGCTGCTCACCCACTGAAACACCTCCATGACACTGGTTGTTACTCACCAGTATGCACAGACTCGCTGTGACCACTGCCACAAGGGTGCCCTAACTGTAACCTCGAGTTCTAGAAACCGCAGGTGGGCGCCGAAAACGGCTGTGGCCGAATGTCACATCACATCGATCTGATCGAGGGGATGTGACATTCGGCCACAGCGGAAGAGGTGGGACGAATTACGCGCGGACGGTCAGGCCGACCTTCTGGAACTCCTTGAGGTCCGAGTAGCCCGACTTCGCCATCGCGCGGCGCAGGCCGCCGACCAGGTTCAGCGAGCCGAACGGGTCGTCGGACGGACCGGCGAGCACCCGGTCCAGACCCGGGCGCTCGTCGTAGGCGACCTGCAGCAGCGCACCGCGCGGCACGGACGGATGCGCACTCGCCGACGGCCAGTACCAGCCGCGGCCCGGTGCCTCGGCCGAGACCGCGAGCGGGGCCCCGAGCACGGCGGCGTCGGCACCGCAGGCGATGGCCTTGGCCAGATCGCCCGAGGTCTCGATGTCGCCGTCTGCGATGACGTGCACGTACCGGCCACCGGTTTCGTCCAGGTAGTCGCGACGAGCGGCGGCGGCATCGGCGATCGCGGTCGCCATGGGCACGCCGATGCCCAGCACCTCGCTCGTGGTGGTGGCCCCGGCCGTCGAGCCGTAGCCGACGATGACGCCCGCCGCGCCCGTGCGCATCAGGTGCAGCGCGGTGCGGTGGTCGCTCACACCGCCCGCGACGACGGGCACGTCCAGCTCGGAAATGAACGTCTTGAGATTCAGCGGCTCGCTCTCGCCGTGCGCGACGTGCTCTGCGGAGATGATGGTCCCGTGGACGACCAGCAGGTCGATGCCCGCCTTCACCAGGTGCGGGGTCAGTGCCCGCGCATTCTGCGGGCTCACCCGCACCGCCGTGGTCACGCCCGCGTCGCGCACCTGCGCGACCGCGGCGGCCAGCAGGTCGGGCTGCAGCGGGGCCGCGTGGAGCTTCTGCAGGTGGGCGATCGCCGCAGCCGGGTCCGCGTCGGACTCGGCGATGCCGACGAGCCTCTCGATCTCGGCGTCGACGTCGACGTGCCGGCCCCACAGGCCCTCACCGTTGATGACGCCGAGGCCGCCGGCCTTGCCCAGCTGCACCGCGAAGGACGGCGAGACCAACGCGTCGGTGGGGTGGGCGAGCAGCGGGATGTCGAATCGGTACGCGTCGAGCTGCCAGGCCGTCGACACCTCCTTCGAGGAGCGCGTCCGGCGGGACGGCACGATGTTGATGTCGTCCAGCTCGTAGGTGCGTCGGGCGGTCCGCCCCATGCCGATTTCAACCAGGTCGCGCACGCGCGTCCCTTTCTTCTCAGTTAGATGCCCCCGCCGGACACTCCGGCGGGGGCCCGATCGCGGACTCGGTGCTCTAGCGAACCACGTAGTTCGGCGCTTCGGCCGTGATCGTGATGTCGTGCGGGTGGCTCTCCTTGAGGCCCGCCGCCGTGATCTGCACGAACTGTGCCTCCTGCAGCTGTTCGATGCTGGCGGCACCGGCGTAGCCCATCGCGGCGCGCAGGCCACCGATCAGCTGGTGCGTCACCTGCTGCAGCGGACCGCGGAACGGCACACGACCCTCGATGCCCTCGGGCACCAGCTTGTCCTCGGAGAGCACGTCGTCCTGGAAGTAGCGGTCCTTCGAGTACGACTTGGCCGCGCCCCGGCTCTGCATCGCGCCGAGCGAACCCATGCCGCGGTAGCTCTTGAACTGCTTGCCGTTGACGAGGATCAACTCGCCGGGCGACTCGGCCGTGCCGGCCAGCAGCGAGCCGAGCATGGCCGTGGAGGCGCCGGCGGCGAGAGCCTTGGCGACGTCGCCGGAGAACTGCAGGCCGCCGTCGGCGATGACCGGGACGCCCGCGGGCTTGGCGACCGCGACGGCCTCGAGGATGGCGGTGATCTGCGGGGCGCCGACGCCCGCGATGACGCGGGTGGTGCAGATGGAGCCGGGACCGACGCCCACCTTCACGGCGTCCACACCGGCCTCGATGAGCGCCGCGGCGCCCGCCCGGGTCGCGACGTTGCCGCCGATGATCTGGACTCGGTCGCCGACCTCGGCCTTGAGCTTGGCGATCATGCCGAGCACACCCGCCGAGTGACCGTGGGCGCTGTCGACCACGAGCACGTCCACCCCGGCGTCGGCCAGGGTCATGCCACGGGTCCACGCGTCGTCGCCCACGCCGACCGCGGCGCCGACGAGCAGGCGACCGTCACGGTCCTTGGTGGCGTTGGGGTGCTGCTCGGTCTTGACGAAGTCCTTGACGGTGATCAGGCCGGTCAGGCGGCCCTGCCCGTCGACGATCGGCAGCTTCTCGATCTTGTGGCGGCGCAACAGGCCGAGGGCGGCCTCGGCGGTGACCCCCTCCTGCGCGGTCACCAGCGGCGCCTTGGTCATGACCTCCGAGACCGGGCGGTTCTGGTCGACCTCGAAGCGCATGTCCCGGTTGGTGATGATGCCGACGAGCTGGCCGTCGTCGTCGGTGACCGGCAGCCCCGAGATGCGGAAGCGCGCGCACATGGCGTCGACCTCGGCGAGCGTGGCGGTCGGCTTGCAGGTGACCGGGTCGGTGACCATGCCTGCCTCGGACCGCTTGACGGTCTCGACCTGCGCGGCCTGCGCCTCGGCGGAGAGATTGCGGTGCAGGACGCCCATGCCGCCGACGCGGGCCATCGCGATGGCCATGCGCGACTCGGTGACGGTGTCCATCGCGGAACTGACCAGCGGAACGCGGAGGCGGATGTCCCGGGTCAGCTGGCTCGACGTGTCCACCTGGCTCGGGATCACGTCCGACGCGGCCGGAAGCAGCAGCACGTCGTCGAAGGTCAGACCCAGCATGGCGACCTTGTTGGGGTCGTCACCGCCGGTATGCACGTGCCCTCCGGTACTACTCATGCGGTTCGGACCCTCCATGACGCGTCGATACGGTGCGGGCGGGTGGGCCCCGGCCCGGCAACGGTGATTACGGAACACAATGTCGTGAAAGACAATGGCGTGAGCGGTGCGCACATTCCCCGGACGCTCCGAGCAACGATGCCCTGCTCGTGGACTATCGTATCGGTTTACCGGAACCGGCACACACGCGCATCCGCACGCGTGGATCCGCCCGCGTACACGAAGCCCCGCGGGAAGTCCACGGTGTGACGGCTGGCGCAGACCCCGTCGGACTGCGTACCGTGGAGTCGTGCGTGATCAGTTGCCTCCCGGTCTGCCACCGGACCCATTCGCTGGAGATCCCGACGATCCGTCCGCCGCACTGGACGCGATCGAGCCGGGTCAGCCGCTCGACCCTGCCGAACGGCTGGCCGTCGAGGAGGATCTCGCCGACCTCGCGGTCTACGAAGCGCTGCTGTCGCCGCGCGGCATCCGCGGCCTGGTGGTGTGCTGCGAGGACTGCCACCAGGACCACTACCACGACTGGGACATGCTGCGGGCGAACCTGCTGCAGCTGCTCGTCGACGGTACGGTCCGGCCGCACGAACCGGCCTACGATCCCTCCCCCGACGCCTACGTGACGTGGGACTACTGCCGCGGCTACGCGGACGCCTCGATGAACGAGGCGCTGCCGGTCGACCCGTACGGCCTCGACTCCTAGAAGAAGCCTCCGCACGACGGGAAGGGCCCGCCGGGACGAATGTCCGGGCGGGCCCTTCCCGTCGTGCCTACGGCGAAGGCGGGGGAACGACGGTGGAAGGCGGGGGAACGACGGTGATCGTCTGGCTGATCGACTGCTGTTCGAGCGAACTCGACGGCGCCGGCGCCGAGGCCGACGCGGTCGTCGTCGGCGAGGCCGTCGGCACGGTGGTCGGCTCCGTCGTCACCGGAGCGCTCGTCGGTCCGGTCGTCGGCTCTGCCGTGACCGGCGGCGGTTCCTGCGTGGGCACCGGCTGCGACGATGTCGGCGGCGGCAGGAGATCGACGCTGGGCTCCTCCGTGGACGTCTGCGGCGGCACGGTTCCCGTTCCGGGCGTCGTGCCGGCGATCGTGGGATCCACCGTCGACGGGGTGGTCGGAGCGGTCGGCACCGGCGCGGGAATCACCGGCGCGGACTGGGCCGGAGGGACGGG
>NZ_JAALEH010000103.1:0-18970 GCF_011058195.1 Rhodococcus sp. 14C212
GGGGGCGGTGGGGCGTCGGGTTCAGGCAGGAAGACCACTTCGGTGGGGTCGAAGGTGATGGCGGTGTTGCGGCGGCCTTCGCGGATGGTCAGCGTCGTCTCGCGCACGTCCCCGGTGTGCGGGTCGTAGGTGACCTCGACCGCGTGAACGGTGACCGCCACCAGGTGGGCGGTGCCGTCGTCGATCAGCACCGTCATCCCTTCGGTGACCTGCGAGGCCGGGATCGCATCGGCCACCTCCTCCTCCCCGTCCTCGCCGCCGCCGATCGAGGCACCGTCCGACACGGCGGATGGGGCGGTGTCGGTGCTCGGGTCACCGGCCGGGGCGCTGCCGAGGGCGATCGGCTCGGGCGCACCGTCGTGCGAACGCGCCCGCCTCGCCAAGGCGCGCTCGGATTCGAGGAACTCGCGCAGCTCGGTGCTGTAGAGCGCGAACTGCGGCGCCTCCCGCGGCGTCAGGCCGTCGATGAGAGCCTGGTCCGCGGCGGTGAGTTGGTTCCACTTGTTCGGGTGGCGGTCGACGTTCGGGGTCCACCACATCTGCGCCGAAACCGGGGTGCCGTCGGGAGCGGTGACCATGCCGCGGCCGGGGATGGAGGTGTCGACATCGCGGCCGACGTGCGCATCGCCCCACATCATCAACGCCCCGTCCTGCGACAGGTTGCCCAAGCTGATGCGGGTGCCGAAGTTGTCGCGCGCATTGCCCGAGCTCGCCCCGAACAGCGACGCGTCCGGGCGCTGCACCCCGAGCAGCAGCCGAATGCCGGCCGAACGGGCGAGCACCGCCAGATCCGCCCACGCCCCGAGCGGATCGAGTTCTTTGAGCTGCTCGCGGGTCTCTTCGTCGCCGGTCTTGGCCAGGCGCTGCCACTTGCCGGAGAGGATGAAGAACTCATCGAGCACCGCGATCAGCAACGGCAGCTCGGACGGCTCGATCTTGTTCACGTGCACGTAGTGGTTGCGCGCCATCATCTCCGCATGCAGCGCGCGCACGAGCATCGCCGCGCGCACCGCGTCGTAGACGATCGCCCCGCACCCGGGGTAGCCCTCGAGGCCGTCGAGTTCGATCATCTTCGGATCGACGCCCACGAACGGGATTCCGCGGCGGGCGGCCTCGGTCAGCAAGGTGCGGATCACCGAGGTCTTGCCGCCGCCGGTGGGGCCGACGATCAGACAGTGCGGCTTGTTGGAGCGGGTCGAGACGTCCCAGACCATCGAGGTGTCCGCGGCGGCGGTCGCGTAGGGCAGGTGCCGCAGGTTCTCGTCGACCAGGGCGAGCGGATGATTGACCCGCGTCGGCAGCGGGGCTACGAGCGTCATCACCAGGTATCCCTCGGACGGGGTCCAGGCGGTGGTCCAGTTGCGGCCGGATTCGTGCTCGCCGGCAAGCGCGGCGAGGGCTTCGTCGACTCTGGCCTGGAAGTTGGTTGCGCCGGAGTTCATCGACGGGGTGAAGGTGATCTTGTAGCCGGTTTCGACCCCGTGGTCGTCGCTGGAGGCGACCGTCACCGTGGGGTTTTTGAAGATGGTGGTGGCATCGAGCGCGGACTGCAGCGCGAGATGCCGCGGCGAGCGGGTCTCGGGGGGCACGGGGGTGCGGGCGATGAGCAGTCGATCGCGGTGGGCCTGGTGGCGCACGGTGGTGGTGTATCCGGCGGGGCTGCGGCCGACGGTGGCGCGGACGGCGGTGGTGAACTCGTCGAGTTCTTTGGGGCGCACGACCGCCCCGCGCGGCAGCCGGATGGTGGCGCGGCGGACCGTGCGCCAGCGGGTCGGGAAGCCGACGGTGATCTTCACCGGGTGATGGCGGGTGATCTGCCGGACGTGGGCGTCGAGCGTGACGCGGTGCCGGTGCGCCGCGAACCGGTACACGTCGAGGGTGATCGTGGCGGCTGCGGCGGCGATCAGTAGCCATCGGTAGCTGTGCAGGGTCGCCATCACCGAGACGGCGGACGGGTAGTCGGCGAGGGTGGTGGAGAGGCGGGGTGCGGAGCTCGCCAGGGTTGCGGCCACGAGCACGGTCGGCGACAGCGGGGTGAAGCGGCCGACGGAGCCGGCGCCGGGGGTGTCGGTGCTGGCGTTGTGGCGGCCGGCGCCGGACGGTTTGTGGCTGGGTTCGCCGACGACGTCGCGGTAGGTCTGGACCAGGAAGTCCTTGACCGGGTCGTGCTGACGTCCGCTCACGCGCCTTCCCTTTCGCTTCGTCGATCGCGTCGTGCCTTCACGGCGTGATGTCGTGACCGGGACACTGGCAAAAGCGTGCAGGGGTCTCAAAGTGGTCTGTGGATAACCGCTTTCACCCCCGTGCACAGCACGCACCTGAACGGTCCGCTGGCATCGATCGACGAGGCCTGACGACCGTGCCGACGACGGTGCGCGTCCTCCTCGCTATCGCCTCGCGCTGTCGGCGTGCCCGTGCTGCCGCAGCGCCTCGAGCGGAGGGCTTCAAGGTGCTGCCCGCCCCGCCTGGTGCGGGCGCGAATTAGCGTGTGACACCGCGCGGATGGCAGCGCCTTACCGTGCGGTGTGTGGGCGTGGTTGCGGCCGCTGCGCCGAGCCGCTGCCGCGCCCTCGCTTCGGGTCCTCCGCGAGCGGTGCAACCGCCTTTTTCCGTCGTGTCACGGCTGGGGTTGCGCGCATTATCGGTAGCGGGGCGGGCAGTGCGGTCGATGGCGCTCGCTCGAGCGCTCTGCCGGGTGGTTCCTCGAGCGCTCGACACAGCGCGTGACATGGGCGTTCCGAAACAGACTGGCGCGGCGCAATTTCCGGAACTACACTCCCCCCTAGCCCCGAAGGGGCGGGGGGAGTGACCCCTCAGGGGTGGTCTCGTGCAGCGCGTGCCGTAGCGCTTCTCTCGACCGCCCGCACACACCGCTCAGTCGAGCCCCCGAGTCACCCGCTCCGTCGAGCACCGGAACTCCACCGCTCCGTGGCGCACTCCTTGCACCTGCGTTGAGGACGTTTCACGACCGTTCCTGCCCCGCGCTCTCGCCCTGTCCGTGGCGGTTGACGCATCGGCCGCGCCCGCTCCCCGATCCGTGTGGGTCCGTGCCGTTCCCGAGTCACCGGCCCGCCAGGCGCGTGCCCCGTGCTCATTTCGCACTCGATGCAGACCTGTCCCACGCCGGCCCGAAACCGCAGTCGTCGAGGCGCTGCTGTGCAGCAGGTCGGCTCGCGCATACCGCGTCCTCCCACCGCGCCGTCTCGGTTCTCCGCGCCGCCGTCGCGCGCCGGGCGTACGCGGGAGGACGCCGCGGATGTCATTGGCACTCCGCCGATGCGCTCCCTCGTGCGCCACGTCGGTTATCCACAGGTCTGCTTGGTCCCGCGGCGGTGGCGACTTACGGTCACGCCCAGCCACGTTCGTGGTGTCCGCCCGCGCTTCACCGATGGAGAGTGCCATGTCCCTCGCGTCCACGACCGTCGATCTGACGCTGGCCACCGCGCCGTTTCGGTCCCCGGTCGGTACCGTCGCCGTCCTCGCCCAGCAGACCGAGGTCAACACCGACACCCTCAGAAGCTGGATCGAAGGCAACGTCATCTTCGTCATCTTGATCCTGATCGCGTGCGCGCTGCTGATGGGCGCGCTGCGCGCCAACCTGTCGAAGGTGCTCACCGTCGGTGGCCTGTCCGTCGTCGGCCTGGCCTATCTCGGGGTCGCCTCCAGCGAGTCCGCGGCCAAGGGCGTCGGCAACTGGCTGCTGAGCCTGCTCGGCATCAGCGCCTGACCCCCGCCCCACCCCGAAGAACCGGACCGAAAGGAGACGCCGGCGTGATCGACACCGACGACCTGCTCTACCGGGTGGACTCGCACTACCTCGGCCCCACCGGCCAAACCATGCCGATGCGCATCCGCTACACCGCGGCCGGGCTCGGCGTCGCCCTCTTCGCCGCCGTGTTCGTCACCGCCCGGGCCATCGTCCACGCCCCACTGAGCTTCAAGTCCCTGGTGGTCATGGTGGCGCTCACCGTCGTGCTCACCTCGAAGATCACCCGTCACGTCGGCCCGGACCGGCCGGTGCGCTCGGTGCTGCGCGCCGCGTGGAACGACCTGACCGCACCCCGCCCACCCAAGCCCGGGCACGCCGTCACCGTGCCGCTGCCACCGCGCACCACCGCCCTGCCCGCCGACGGTTGGGCCGATGCGGTGTTCGCGGCCGGCACCGACCGCGACGACGCGAGCGAAAGCGAAAGCCGATGACCCTGCCGAACAACGACATCGCCGCCCTCTTCGACCCCAACGTCGACGAACCCGTCCCCGTGATCCCGCCGGGCGCGCTGCCACCGTCCTGGGCCGCAGCCCGCACCACGAAGCACCTCGGGACGCCCGACCATCCCGCCCTGGCGTGGTCGCAGGCCCCGACATCCGACGTCCCACCGGTCACCGAGCCCACTCCCCCGGCGGACGAGAATCCGCCGGCGCCGCGCGCGCGACGACGCACGCGGCGCGGCCGCCGGAGCACCGCACGCGGCGCGGCCCCGGAGTGGGACCGCCAGCGGCAGGCCGCGGCCACCCGTGCCGCGCGCGAGCGCAAGGCGGTGCGGCTGGCGCTGACCGGGGTCAGCGGTCACGTCACCCGCACGCGCACCACCGCCACGGCGTGGTTCGTCCAGCCGCCCGGACCGTGGAACATGCGTCCGACCGCGCGGCAGCGCCGCTACATCCGCAACGAGGCGCTCGTGCTGACGAACCTGTCCGCTGCGGGCGTGACGACGCTGCACCGGCGGCTGGTGCGCACCCCGTGGCCGGTGCGCCAGTGGGCCCAGGCCCACGACGGGTGGGCCGAGCCGATTCCGGATATCCCCGGGGCGTTGTCGTGGGCGGACTACCTGCACGGGCACCAGCACGCGATGTTGTGGTCCAACCCCACGCTCAAGGGCCGCTACTGGGGCATCGATCTGCCCGCCCGCTCCCTGCTCGGCCAGGCGTTCGACGCCACCGCCGACGCGCTATCCTCGGTGATCGACTGGCCGCTGCTCGGCCGTCTGGCGCGTCTGGTGCGGCGGTGGGCCGACAACGCCTTCACCCGCGAGCAGGACGCCCTCGCGGAACACCTCGCGGCCGTGGAGCGGATCATGGCCGGCGACGGGGTGCGGGCGCGCCCGGCCACGACCGCGCAGATGGACTATCTGCTGCGCCGCTCGGCCACCCTCGGGCTGCCCCTCGACGTCGACGGGGTCATCGCCGGTGGCGGCGATTGGGAAGCCACCGACATCGCCGCCCTCGAGGACCTGACCGAGGTGTCCCTCGAACCGGGCGACGGCTACACCAAAGTCACCGGCCTGGTCGACGGGCGCGACTACACCGGCTACGTCATCGTGCTCACCGTCGGACGCATGGCCCCGCTGCCGATCCCGGAGCGCATGCTGCCCTGGCAGGTGATCGGCGATCCCTCCGGTGAGCCGCTCGAATGGTCCGAACGCATTCGCTTGTTCGACAAGGCCCACACCACTCGCGCGATGCGTCGGCTCACTCACAAGATTCAGGCGCAGTTCGACCACTACACCGTCGAGCACGACGAGGTCCCGCCGCAGGAGCTGATCGAACAGCACGCCCGCGCCCAGCAGGTGCTCTCCGACATCGAAGAAGACCAGTCGGGGCTGTCGGTGCGCACCGAAGGCTGGTACCGCCTCGTCGTGGTCGGCGCGACCGCGGACGACGCCAAACGCAAGGTCGCGCTGCTGCGCGAGAGGTATGCCCCGCACATCAGCCTCGAACACGAACACGGCCAGTTCCAGCTGTTGCGCGAATTCATGCCCGGCGAACCTTTGGCCAACGTCGCGCACTGCCGCCGCATGAGCGTTGAATCCCTCTCCGCCGGGATGGCCGCCGTCGGCGACCGGATCGGCGACCGCACCGGGGTGGTGATCGGCCAGACCGCCTCCATCGCCCCACGCCCGGCGGTGTGGGACCTGTTCGCCGCCCACGAACGCAAACACAAGTCCGGCCTGACCCCGATCGTCGCCGTACCCGGGTCGGGCAAGACGTTCCTGGCCGGGATGATCGTCTACCAGGCCGTGCGCGCCGGTGCCTACGGGGTGATCCTCGACCCGTCCGGGCCGTTGAAGGCACTGGCACACCTGCCCGAGTTCCGGGACATCGCCGACGTTCACGCCTTGACCGGCCGCACCTCCCGTCCCGGCTCCCTCAACCCCTATCGGGTGATTGTCGATCCCCGCCGCGGGGATCCCGAATACGACCCGACCGGCCCGGACTACCGGCGCGATACCGATCCGGACGCAGCGGCCGCCGCCCAGTACCACGCCGATGTGCGGGCCGCAGAAGCCGAGCGGATCTCGGTGGCGGTGTCGGTGCTGAAAATGATGCTTCCCCCGGCCCGGTTGGAGATGGAGCTGGCCGAGTCGGTCCTGCACACCGCGGCCAACCGCGTCGGCGGGCAGCGGCACCACAACCTGCGCGAGGTCCTCGACCAGATCCAGGCGATCGCCGACACCGACGAAGACCTGGCCATGCGCACCTGCGCGCGCAGCCTGTTCCAGGATCTGGATGTGATGTCCAACCTCGCCGAGGCCCGGGTGCTGTTCCCCGAAGACGGCACCGGCGGCGGGGACGTCGACGACTTCGCCAGCGACGTGCGACTGACCGTCTTGACGATGCCCGGTCTGCAGCTGCCACCCGAAGGGGTCGACGCTGCGCAGTGGACCCCGCAGCAGCGCATGAGTGGTCCGCTGATGCACATGGCCGCATGGTTGGCCAACCGCCTGGTGTACGAAAAGCCTCGCCAGGTACGCAAAGTGCTGTTCCTCGACGAAAACAAGTACCTCGAATCCACCGGCGCCGGCCGCACCCTGAACCTGCGCATCGCCCGCGACTCCCGCAAATGGAAAGTCCGCGCGCTCGTGTGCTCCCAACTCCCCGACGACTACCTCGGCACGGGCGGCACCGACGACCGCTCGGCCCTGGCATACGAGGTGATCATCGGCGACCTCGGCGGCAACGCCCACGCCATCGAAGGCGCCCTCAAACTGCTGAACCTGCCGCTCGGGCAGGGCTACGAATCGATCCTCGCCGATCTCGGCGGCGGTGGCGAGGACACCCTCGATGAGGACACCGACACCAGCTACCAGGACCAGGCCCGCCGGTTCATCGTCAAGATGGCCGACGACATCGAACTGATCCGCTCGGACTGGACCCACTACGTCCACCTTGCCCACGTATTCGAGGCGTTGAACTCCAGCACAACCCACAACGCGCTCGGCGGTCCGTCGTGAGCATCGCGGCCACCCCTCTTCTCCCTGCGCGGCCATCGCGAGCAGCTGCCGGCCGTTGGGGACGCATCGTGGCTGTCCTCGCGCTGGCTCTACTGCCCCTGCTGGGTCCCGCTAGTCCGGTCGCTGCTGCGGGAGGGTTCGATTGCAAGGATGTCCCGCAGCCCGAATTCCCCAACAGCGCCTTTCCGAGCCTGCTCGACTCCACCAGCGCCGCCCAAGAGCCAACGGAAGGCGGCACCGGGTACCAGACCTATGGCTGGGCCGGGCTCGAGTGGTACACCTACGATTTGGGCTGCGGTGAAGACTTAGTCCGTGCTCCTGACGCGGTCAGCGATACCGCTCTGGGCAATACGTTCTTGACCATCGGCAAATCTCTGGCGGCAGCTGCGTTCTGGCTTGACGACCAGACCCAGACCACCACAGAAGGTGACCGGCCGTCGGCCATGCAGCAGTTCGATGAGATCGTCGTGTCGATCTCACGCGGCATGTCCGAGATCTACGCGTTGTGGATCGGGATCGGACTCACCGTAGTGGCCGCAATCATTCTGTGGAAGGCACTCAAGGCCGACAGCGCAGGCGTTACCCGCACCGCGGCGCTGGCTGCCGCTGCGTTGACACTCGGGGCGTTGATGGTCGGGGCCCCCCAGAAAGCCATCGAAGTCACCGACGAGACTTTCGGGTCGCTGATCACCGATACCCAAGACCAGATCTTCTCGGTCTCATTCGGCGGCGGTGGCTCCGGTACCCTCGTAAGCGGACCCACAGACCCACGCAATGTGTTGTTGGACAGAGTTTTTCTCGAGGACTGGCGCAAAGGCTGGTTTGGCAGCAACTACGACGACGACGTGAACCGGTTGGGCCCAGATCTGCGGGATGCACTGGCGTTCACCTACGCACAGCAGCGTCAGGTCAGCGGCAACGCCAATGCCCAGAACGCCCTCGCCGAGGAAAAAGCCGAAAAGTTCCGCCAGGTGGTCGACAGCCTGGGCGGTGACAACACCACCGGGACAAACCTGTCCTACAACACCTTTCAAGGAAAGGACTCCGGCCGCACCGGTATCGGTTTGATGGCCATGATCAAGCTCGGCCTGCCGTCGATTTTGTGGATCGGGGCGTCGATCCTGAAGATCACCGCGCTTCTGGCCATCCGATTCGCCATCCTGTTCGCGCCCATCTGGGTCCCACTCGCAGTCGCCCACGGCGGCACCCTCGAACGAGTGATGCGGATGCTGGCCTCGGCCTACATGTGGGCCGTCGCTGGCGCTGTCATTGTCGCGCTATACCTGATGGCCTTGGTACAGCTGTATATCACCGACAACGACCGCATGGACGGCTCATGGCGGCTGTGGTTCATGATCCTCCTCACCGCGATCTGCTGGTTCATCATGCGTCCGTTCAAACGCCTGTCCCAGACGTTCACCGCCAATCACGCCAGCGTCTTCAACCGCAAGACCCGCAGTGCCCAGCAATCGCTGAAGCACAAGCTGTTCACCGGTGCCAGCGCCGTCGTGGGCGGCCCGGCCGGCACCGTCGCTGAAGAGGCCGTCGGAGCGCTGCGCAAGGCCACCCGCGGTCGTGCCGCCGAGCGTGACCTCGAACAGGACTCGGTCACCCCAATCCGCCCTGAAGGACGCGACCTCAACCACCGACGCCAAGTCGATGCCACTCGCGCTCGCGCCGACGCTCACAAGCAAGCCCTCAGTCGGATAGAGCGGCTGGCAGCGTCAGGCGTGTCCGACCAGAACCGGAACGCTCGCCACGCCGGCATCGCCGCCGCCGGCAACGCGGCAGGCCGGGACAAGCCGCATGACCCCGAAACCGAGCCGGCCACCGACCACGGTCTCACCCCGCATCGTCAGGTCAGCCAGACGCGCGTCAACGATAACGAGACCGATCGAACCGCGCGACGACAATCTGCGCCGACTGGGGCCGGGATAGGTCAGCGATGGGACGGCGGGGAGCAGGCGGCGATCGCGCCGATGAAGGTCTACACGCCACGCCGCGGCAGAAGCTCCTCCGAGGGAGTCATCCCCATGGTGGCGATCCCCGCACCGCGCCGCGCCCAGGACATGCCTTCAACGTCTGTCCGGTTGTGGGATGCCTCGTTGCACCGTTCCGACCGTCCTGCACCTGGTCACGACTCAGACAGGTACGGCTGATGGCGACCTCCCCCGGTGGTCCCGTATTTGCCCCACTCCGCCGGTGGGTGCTCTACTCGCGCACCAATTTGGCCCTCGCGGCCTTGGCGACCATCGTGGCGCTCTTCCTTATCGGACAGGTCGTCGGGGAACCACCTCCCGTAAGACAGCCAGATTCGCACGACTCTGCTGCATCAGTCCCCGCAACCACCGATGCAATGCCGGTCAGCTACGAGCTGGTCGAAGTCAGCGAATCAACTGTGGCCGGCAAGACTGCACAGTGGACCACCTCCAACGCACCGGCCACGGCCATGGCATACCTGCACACCTTCCTCGACCCATCGCTCTCGGACGCCGACTGGATCAATCGGCTGGCCCATTACACGGCCGACGAGCCCGGCGTATCGTTTGCTGCCGCACGCCCCCGAGTGCCGGTGGCGATCACCGGGTCCACCCGCAGTGAGCTGGTCACAGGGGAATCGGGCCAGCGCCTCGTACGTATCACCATCCCGACACAGACGGGGCCGGTGCGGATCACTGCCAAAGTTCTCGGCACCAGCTCCGGCCAGAAATGGGCCGTCGATACGCCCCTGCCCACCGTCGACCTATCGACAGTCGCAGCACTCGATCCCTCTGCCGTCGCCGCCCCCACCACGACTTCGTTGGCACCTACGACAACCTCGGCATCGCCTTCCACATCGGCTGCACCTCCCTCCACGTCGACACCGCCCATCGCCACATCGGCATCGTCCTCGACGTCCAAGGAAGAACGCACCGAGCGTGTCCCTGATCCGGTCCCCGTCCCAGGGCCGCTACCCATCCCTGAACTCGACACCCCGATCCCCGGGGCACGGTGAGCATCCGGCGCGGCGCGCGGGCGCTTCTACTGACCGGTGCCGCAACGGTGGTCGTCGCGTCCACCAGTTGTTCTCTCAACCAGGTGCCGGTAGTACCGAAGGACCCGTGCCGGACGGCTCCAGCGCACTCCGGCCGTATGGGCGGTGCGAGCGGGACTACGCTCGAGCCGTCCGGTCCCATCCAACAGCCAACAGCCGAGGGCACTACCCGGCTCACCTCGGGCTTCGGACCGCGATGGGGCACCGAACACCGCGGCATCGACCTCGCCGGCCCGGTCGGGACACCCATCTATGCCGCCCTCGACGGGATCGTCGTCGAATCCGGCCCAGCCAGCGGGTTCGGCAACTGGATCGTCATCGACTCCCTCGTCAACAACCAACCCGTCTCCACCGTCTACGGGCACATGTATCCCCACGGCCTGCGCGTGCGGGAAGGACAGCACGTCACGGCGGGCGATCACATCGCCGACATCGGCAACGACGGCCAGTCCACAGGTGCGCACCTGCACTTCGAATACTGGGAAGGCGGCCGCCTACAGGGCGGCAAGGCCATCGACCCCCTGACCAAGCTCGGCGGCGCACTCGCCGCCTCAGGTCCATTCGGTGAGACGGCGAGCTTGTCGGCCGACAGCTCAGGGCAGTCGCGCCTCGACTGCACCGGATTCGGAGTCGCCGGCGCCGGTGACCTCGCCGCCGGGATGGTGCCGCCGGAGTTCGAGCCGTGGGTGCGCACAGCCGGCAGCCTCTGCCCCGGCATCCGCCCACCGCTGCTCGCGGCCCAGCTGCATGCCGAGAACCGGTTCCGACACGGAGCGAACGCGCCGATCTCCCCGGCCGGCGCGATCGGCCCGGCGCAGTTTATGCCGGCTACCTGGAACACCTGGGGCAAGGACTACGACGGCGACGGCAACTCCGACCCGAACTCGGTCGGGGACGCGGTCATGGCCCAGGGGCACTACCTGTGCGCGCTCTACGACCAGGTCGAACGCGCCCGCGCCACAGGTCAGATCACCGGGGATCCGGTCGAACTCTCGCTGGCCGCATACAACGCCGGGTTGGGGGCAGTGCGCTCCTACCGAGGCATCCCACCGTACGCCGAGACGCAGAACTACGTCGCCAAGATCATGGCCGGTAAGGCTCGGTACGAATCACCGGCGGCCGCCGGACGGCTCGTCCCCAGCGGCTGGCGCGACGGCGCGCAGGTCGTCGACGCGGCCCGCCAGTATCTGGGCACTCCGTACGTGTGGGGCGGCGGCGGCACGTCCGGACCGAGCGACGGCGGGTTCGACTGCTCCGGATTGACCAGCTACGCAGTGCATGCTGCCAGCAGCGGCACGGTCACCTTGCCCCGCACCTCCGAGCAGCAGTGGAGAATCGGGACTGAAATCCCACTCGGCCAGGCCGAGCCCGGTGATCTCGTGTTCGGATCCTGGGGCCCGAACGGGCCGGGACACGTCGGCATCTACGCCGGCAGTGGTCAGATGGTGCACGCACCGACCACCGGGGAAGCTGTCCAGGAAGCCCCGATTCAGCTAGGAATGAAAGCCCGACGGGTGATGTGAGCGATGACGGGACGCGTCGTTTGTTCTCGTCCGGGGCAATCGTGGAAGTTCGACGTATGGAGCTCTAGCCATGACAGTTCACAAATTCGTTCTCCTTGGGAGCCTTGCCGGAGCTGCAATTGCGCTGGTGGCTTACTCCGTGTTGGGCCACGACGACACCGGCAACGTCCATACCGCAGTACCAACGGCGTCGCCGCACGAAGCCATACCGACCACCTCCCCGGTTGAAGCCACGCTACCCGATATGGACTCAGCGGAGCTGGACCAATCCGATGCGGCGTTCGAGGCAGAAAACGCTGCGCACCAGGGGCTTACCGTGGCGTTCACCTGGTACCCGGAGACTGACGCCACCGCCAATGATGCCTTCGCCCGCGCGCGCCCCTGGCTCACCCACTCCCTCGCCGAGCGCATGCTCGTCGATGCACGCACCGAACGCGGCCCCAGCATGCAGTGGGGCCAGTGGGCCAGCAAGGGAACCAAAGTCGTCGCTGACGTGAGTCTCGGCTGCTCAGGATGCCCGCCGGACAGCAGCACCGCAATCCGTCGTGTGGCCACCATTAGACAGACCGCGATCACGGCCGACCGTACTGAAGCCGTCGACTCGGACATCACCGTATGGGTGACGTTGACCAAGAACGTCGATCAATGGCTCATCGACGAGATCCACTATTAATCGCGATGTTCAGCAATACTCACCGACCTGATTGGAGCGACTACCTCATGACCCGGAAAGCCTTTGCCATCGCGCTGATCACCGCTGCCACAGCAGTCGGTATGGTCGCGTGCAGCAGTGAAACCACAGGAGAGAACGTCCCCGGCGGTCCAATCACGACGGTGGCTGACGCGCCTGTTCGTCCATTTGATAGCAGTGGGCTCATTGCGCAGGTTCAGCGCCGCAACGTCACTGCAATTGTTGAGACCGTTCGAGCACGCGGCGGCAACGACGATGACGTCCTTGCCGCTTTAATCGCGGGAAAGGCGGAGACCGAGTGGCTTTCCGGTGGCTCGAACGGTACACCGGGAGACTTGCAAGACATCTACGGCTGGTGGTTCAGGTACAACCTCGCCGTCGACTCCACAGACGCCGTCGTTGCCGCGACCCACTCCTTCATGGATGTCGCCGCTACTGTGACCGGGAACGAAAACGACCCGGTCGCGTACTCCCTGGCTGTCCAACACGCTGATCCTCGCCGATATGACGAGAAGTACCACTTCCCCCGAGAAGGACACACCCCTGAAGCGGCATATGTCGAGGCGCTGCCAATCGCTCAGGCTGCACTCGCGGAACTAGCCAACCAGTAGGGGTTCAGGCACGACCACGGACGCGTCTGAAGAGTGACTGTTTCTGGAGATAATCACCAACCTCACGTCTTGGGGATAGGGCAGTGGATTCTGCGGTTCCCGATATGGTCCGGCAGACTCGGGTCTATGACTTCAGTGGGGAGCCATGCCTCGGAGAACACAAACGCCAACGCCAGGGCAGGGAGCAGAGAACAAGTGAACATCGAGATGCCGCATCCGTCGTGGCGGTTGCCGCTCCTCGGAGATGTACTGCGCCTGGATCCTCGGCGACCGGTACAGCGCGAGGCACAGTTCGTGCGCGAGCTCGGGGACGTGTTCGAGATCAGCATCGTTGGCCGCAAGGTGGTCGTGGTCGGTGGAGGCGACGCGGCAGCGGAGGTTTTTGACGAATCCCGGTTCGCCAAAGCGATCGTCCCACCGGTGAGCAACCTGCGCGAGCTGGCCGGGGACGGGTTGTTCACCGCGTTCAACAGTGAGCCAGCCTGGGCCCAGGCACACAACGTGCTGATGCCGTCGTTCAGCCAGCCGTCGATGCGCAGCTATCACGATGTGATGGTCGAGTGTGTCGATGGGCTGTGCGAATACTGGGCCGATCAGGCCTCCCACGGTCCGGTGGACGTCTCCTCGGATATGAATCGCCTGACGTTGGAGGTCATTGGACGCACCGGCTTCGGGTACAGCTTCGACTCGTTCTCAGCCGGTCGGCATCCGTTCGTCGAGTCGATGACGCGGGCGCTGTCGTTCGTGTCGCAGTCGGCGAACGATCTGCCGGTCATCCGGGAGATACTCGGGTGGAAAGCGCTGCGCCAACATCCGAAGGACATTGCGCTGATGCACCGCACGGTCGACGAGGTGATCTCGGCACGCCGCAACGGCCAGTCACCGCGACAGGACGACCTACTGCAGCGGATGCTGGAGCACCCGGACCCGGAGACCGGTGAGCTGTTGTCGGATCAGAGTATCCGCAATCAGGTGCTGACCTTCCTGGTGGCCGGGCACGAGACGACGGCAGGTCTCCTGTCGTTCGCGCTGCACTACCTGTCGCTGCATCCCGAGATGGTCGAGCGAGCGCGGACGGAAATAGCCCAGGTGCGTGACGGCAGCGGCCCGCTCCGGTTCGAGCAGGTCGCGAAGCTGCGCTACCTCCGCCGTATCGTCGACGAGACATTGCGGCTGTGGCCGTCCGGCCCGGCGTTCTTCCGCAAGGCTCGGACGGACACGACGCTGGCCGGCTACCCGATGAGCAAGGGCCAGACGGTTCTGGTGGTGTTGCTGGCGTTGCACCGCGACCCGAAGCTGTGGGGCGAAGACACGGAGACCTTCGACCCGGACCGGTTCCTGCCTGCAGCCGTGCGTGCCCGTCCGGCCCACGCGTACAAGCCGTTCGGGGTAGGGGCTCGGGCCTGCATCGGTCGGCAGTTTGCGCTGCATGAGGCAGTCCTGGCCTTGACGGAGATCCTCACCCGTTTCGACCTCGCGCCGGTACCGGGCTATGAGATGTCGGTGACCGAGTTGTTGACGATCCGGCCGGAGAACTTGCGGTTGGAGCTACGCCCACGTGAGCGATAACCCACTTAACGGTCGATCAGTTTTGTTCTGGTTATAATGCCACCCTGCATCGAGAGCAATAACAAGGACGGGGGTCCTCGATGGGCACGTGGCATTTGATCGAAACGTTGGCCGAAGGCACGGCAACCCTAGTTGCATCCGACGGTCAGCCGAAGGAACTGACCTCAATTCGGCGGCTGTCCCCAGCACCAGACATCCTGCTGGAACCGCTGGTGGCGCACGTCCGGCAAAGCCGCGCGCCGTTCGACGGGGTGTTGGCCTCGGCGAAAAAGCGACAGTCGTGGCGGATCCATGCCTGGCCGATCATCGGTCCGTTCCGCGATGTCCACGGCATTCATCTGTGGATCGGAGATCCGGACGAGGAACCTACGAAACGGCGCCTCACCTCGGGCGTTGCCTGGATGGTCAAGGAGATGCTGATCTACCAGACGTGGGAGTCGGGGGCGATGTCAGGCACACTGCTCGAGGACTGGCTACCCACGGCCACGCCTGCGGACTACATCAACCGTGCAATCCACTTCGAGCAGGAGACCGACTTTCTGAACCTGGTGCTCAACCCGCGACCTGGAGGAGTGCTGAGCACCTGGTTCTCGGTCCGCCACGACCAGGGCCACGCAATGCAGTGGCAGGTCGTGCTGCGCTCGATGGAGGACAGCTCCGGGGTGCGGGTGCTCTACCACGACATGTCCGATGCACGCCCGCCGTCAGCCCCTTCCCTCGCAGCTCTCGGCCTGCGTGATGGCCTACTGGGCGCGGAGGTGTACGTTGCGCTGCTCGAAGCCCGGCGAGGCATCATTGCGATGTGGATCGGTCGGCCAGCGCCATGGGTGGAATGGCAGTATTCGCACGTGACCGGCCCAGTAATCTACCCAGAGGATCTATCGCGCCTCCAAGAAGCAGCCCGGTGCATTGAGACCGGTGAAGCGCCCGAGGTCACCGAGCTTGTCCGACTTCATGGAGCCGGCGGCGCGTGGGTCAAGGCCACCATGACGCTACGTCCGTTCAAGCTGCCCAATCGGCCACCTCACGCAGATCTCCTCCTCGCCCAGATTGCTCATGCCGACGGCCCTGAGCCGATCCAGTAGGGCCGGAACTCATAACGGCATCGACACCAGTAGCTCATCACGACACGTGGAGATATTTTAGGGAGCCTTTCTAAAGTCGACGCATCTCGTCCTGGCGTGTCGCCCGGTCACGCTCCCATACCGTCTTGATAAGCGAGGGCTTAACGCCATACAAATTCGCCATCTCGTTGGCCCGGCTCTTGTCGTAATCCTTGCGCCCTTTCTCGATACGGCCGAGCACTGTTGCAGAGATGCCGAGTGCACGAGCAGCTCCCTCTTGCGTGAAGCCGGCTAGCGCCCGGAGATCTCCCAGAGACTGTCGCGCCGAAGGTATGGGGGCCAGGTCGGGGACGGTCACGTTGAGGACCTCCGCAACACGCTTCAGCAGAGGTGGGGTAGGCGAAGCCCTCCCGGTTTCCCATGCGGAGACGGTCTGCTCAGAGACACCTGCCGCGTCGGCAAGGTCAGCCATGGTGAGATCAAGAGAATCACGGTACCTGCGCAGGCGAGCCCCGCTGAAGCCACGCATCCCGCTTCGTGCCAACTCCACTCCCAGGTCTTCGGTACTTCCGCCGCGCACCATTGTGCCGCCCGGGTGAGCCACTTCAGAACGCTGGTGTTTAGAATTATAGGGTGTTATTCTAGGGTTCAAGTCAAGGAAGTCCTGCTACAAGAGGAAATCCAGGGAGGAGAGGCAGCGATGGTGTTGCACGACTCCAGCGACTCTGCCTACCATCCGGCCGCGCCCCTAATGGGGTTTCCCGAGGTCTGTCGCGGTCGGCCCGGACGTAGCACCAACGCAATGGCGGAGCTCTACCCAGAGCTGGCTACGTAGTCGGGGGACACATGCACATCACCGTTCGTCTGGGCGTTCACCTATGCCCTATGTCCTTTGTCGCATTTCACACGTCGCGCGGGCGACATCACTGCCACCTTTCCTCAGAAGCCGCAAGGCAACCGACGGCAGCCCGCGAAGTTATGGAACTCCATCCGGATGCAGCGCTGCCCAGCACGAGTCTCATATTGCGCGACTCCGGATTCCATTCATCGGCGGACTGCGCCGTTCCTGACTCTCCAAAAGATGCCAGCCCGTTGATCTCTCGAAGACAGAAAGGAGCGCGCGCATATGGGGGGCGTGGTCCCCGGCTGTTCTCAGCAGCCGGGGACCACGAGCCATCCGACTGTTCTCAGCAGTCGGAGAAGCAACGAGACCCCTGGGTTCATGGCCCAGAAGGTCTCCCGTGCAGAAATGAGGACTCTGCCATGCATACGTTAGCTGGTGCCCGCGTGGCACGCCTAGATCCGGCTCGCTATAGCGACCAGACGCCACGGACGCCGGGGGAGCTACACCGGATCGTGGCTGCTCATACTCGCACCGACTCGGGTGAACGCTGCTCGTCGTGCGGGTTCGTCTATGACAAGACCCATCCGTTGTGCCCGGAGGCCGCGAAGGCACTGCGTGCGCTGGCCGGCCGCAGCCCCCGGCAGCACAGGACCGGCGCGTCTCCGTTGTCGACGTATTCGGACACGGATCTGCTTCGTCTGGCTGGGCAGCACCGCCCGGCACGTGGTGGACATCGGTGTGCGCGCTGCGGCCTGTCGTATACCGGCGGGTGCGCGGAGTGCCCGACGTTGCGGGCTGTGCGTCTCGAGCTCGAAGCGCGTGGGTTCGTCCCGATGACCGGCCGTCCCGGTCGGGGCCTGTGCGCCGGTAAGGGCCGGTTGTGGGAGATCGAGGGCAACGGCCCGACGGAGTGGAAGCGGGCAATCGACACCTGCTACGGGTGCCCGTTGTTCGCCGCCTGCCACCGGGCCATGAACAGGGCGGTACAGCGTGGTGAGCCGCCGGCCTCGCTGATCATGGGCGGGATCGCCTTCGACTCGAACGGCAACGCCATCCCCACCGCTCAGCTCGATGCGTACAGTCAGCGACGCGCCGGCAAGGGCATCTCGAACCGCCCACCCCGCGATGCGACGGCACAGCTTCCGGACGGTCGGATCGGGGCGAGGGCGGCATGAGGGGTGCGGTTGCCGACATGGTCTTGGCGATGGCCGATGGGCGGCTCGAGGCCCCGGCGCCGGATACCGCCGATCCGGTCCAGCGGTGGGAGTGGTTCGCCGATCTGTACGCGCACCCCCGCTGGGGCCTGGCCGCCGCCGTATCCGCCTTCCCCACCGATCTGGGTGGTGTCGTCGCGGACGCGTGCCGCGCGGTGCCCCACCAGCACGGCGACGATGTGTTGGTTGCCGAGCGGTGGGGGTGGCTGGCGCACCGGGCGCGCACCCAGTTGAAGCAGACGGTGTCGGTGGCTGAGTTGCACGCGTGGAGCGCGATCACCTTCACCGCCCTCGACGCCGACGATCACCTGCACGGTCGGCCGTTCGGCGGCACGGAGACGGTCACCACCGTCTTCAGCGCGGTCCTGGCCGCGCAGCCCCCGGAGGTGGCGGGCGAGCTCATCGCTGCCGCGGTCGACGCGTGGTCGGCTCGGTGCCTGCAGGGGGCGGGGTGGACGGCGTGACCGGCATTGTCTGTGTCGATCGCAGCGGTCGACGCTGGGCCTTGGTGCCGGTCGGTGGCACGGTGCGGGCCCGGCTTGTCGACGGCACCTGCTCGCCCGCGGTGATGGCGGTCGACGAACTCGTTCGCGTTCATGGGCCGCTGGTCCTGTCCCTCACCGCGTACCCGCAGCGCGCCGGGGCGTGTGCCGCGTTCGTCGACACCGTCGATCTGGTTGCCTCGGATCCGGAAACCGCGTCGGTAGAGCAGATCCGAGCGGTCAGCGCCTTCGCCCGCCGGATCCTCACCGCGGACTGACCCTCCCGGTGACGCCCCGTGTGCGATAGGGCCCGGACCCGACCCACCATTCACGGTCCGCGACACCCTCGTTCGCTCGTGTCGCCCAGCCGTACCCACCACCGGGAGAGGGTCTTCTCCCCGGTGAGTCTCTATCGCCATGCCGTGATACCCAATTCCACAGCGCAGACCCTCACCACACGCGAGAACACCACCGCTTCAGTGGTTTCGGCTCAGAAAAACCTCTGGGGAGGACCCGAGTGGATCCTCCCCGTCTCGCAGCGACCGCCTTCGCCGAGCGGGCCCGCACTGTGAGGGTGAGTTTGCGGAAGTAGCCGCTTCCTCAAACTCGTACTGCCACATCCCCGAAGGGACATACCTTGCCAGGTACGTCTCAGGGTAACGCACACCCTGAACCGGACACAACGAACCAACCCACCACCACACCC
>NZ_JAALEH010000104.1:0-18864 GCF_011058195.1 Rhodococcus sp. 14C212
GTCGGGCGCGGCGCGCGGGCCGTGATCGGCTCCACGCGGGCCGACCGCACGGGGGGCTCGTAGCGATCGAAGCCGTCCGGCTCGAAGTCGCGGCCGGCGTCCTCCCGGCGCGCCGCCTTGTACTCGTCGCGGTGCGACGGGCCGTAACCACCGCCGGCGTACGGCGGCTCGTCGTACTCGCGGTCGCGCTCACGGCGGGCGCTCGCGGGGTCGTCGAGGTAGTCGTCCTCGTATTCCTCGAGCGGCACCATCCCGAAGTACGCCTTGAACTTGTGGAGTGAGCTCATGGATCAACCTTCCTCGCGCGGCGGTCGACACTCAGGCTAACGGCCGCGAGCCCAACACCGCGGTTCCGACACGCACGCATGTCGAACCCCAGCGCACCGCCGCCTCGAGGTCGCCGGACATGCCGGCCGACAGCTCGGTGGCCTCGGGATGATCGGAGCGCAGCCCGCCGTGGAGCCCGGCGAGCCGTTCGAATGCGGCGTCCGGGTCCCACCCCAGCGGCGGCACCGCCATCAGGCCCCGCAACTCGAGCCCGCCGGCCCCCGCGACCTCGTCCGCGAGCGCGGGCAGGTCCGCGGTGCCCACCCCGCCCCGCTGCGGATCGTCGTCGAGGCTGACCTGCAGCAGCACCCGCACGGGTGTCTCGCGGTCGCCGGAGTCCAGCGCGGCGCGCGCCCCGGCGTCCAGTGCGTGCGCCAACCGGACGCTGTCGACCGAGTGCACGGTGTGGGCCCAGCGGGCGACGGCACGCGCCTTGTTGCGCTGCAGCCGGCCGATCATGTGCCACGCGACAGCGGGATCGGTTGTACGCGAACGGAATTCGGCGACCTTCGCGGCAGCCTCCTGTTCGCGGGATTCGCCGAAGGCCCGGCACCCGAGCCCGTAGAGGATCTCCACGTCGGAGACCGGGAAGAACTTCGTCACCGGCAGCAGTGCGATCTCCGCCGGGTCGCGGCCGGCGGCCCGGGCCGCGGCGTCGAGCCGCTCGCGTGCCCGCCGCAGCCCGTCCGCGATCTCGGCGCGCCGCGCGCCGGGATCCGGTGCGCTCACCGGCCACCTCCGGCACCGGTGACCGATACGGCCTCGAGCCAGATCACCGCCGCCAACCGCCCGGTCGGCGCCTGACGGCGATGACTGAACAGCGTCGGATCCTCGATGGTGCACCGGGGATCCTCCGCGACCGCCGTGACGCCGTGCGCGAGCAGTTGCCGTCGCAGCCCCGCGCGCAGGTCCAGCCCGGGCGTGCCCCGCACGGTGCGGGTGGCGCTGCCGGGCAGGTGCGCCTCCACGTCGGCCTGCATCGCGGCGGGCACCTCGTACCGGCGTCCGCTCGCGGCGGGTCCGAGGAACGCGCCGATGCGCTCGCGGTGCGCCCCGAGCTCGACCATGGTGTCCAGGACGCGGGGAACGATGCCCACGCGGGCGCCGATCCGGCCCGCGTGCACCGCGGCGATCACGCCCGCCTCCTCGTCCGACAGCAGCACCGGCACACAGTCCGCGCTCAGCGTGACGAGCGCGAGGCCGGGCTCGCGCGTGACCAGGGCGTCGGTCGCCGGCACCGGACCGTCGACGGGGCCGTCCACGACGGTGACGTTGCGGCTGTGGATCTGCTCCATCCACACCAGCCGCTCGTAGGGCTGCCCGATCGCCGCGGCGAGGCGGCGCCGGTTCGCCTCGACCGCCGCCGGGTCGTCACCCACGTGGTCACCGAGATTGAACGAGTCGTAGGGCGGGGCGGAGACGCCGCCGGCGCGGGTGGTGACGACCCGCCGCGCCCGGAGAGCCGACTGTGCCACCGTCACCGGCGCATGAAGATCGGCACGTCGACGTCGTCGTCGCCGTCCTCGTCGACCTCCACCGGCCGGGCCGGCTGCGCAGACCCGATCGGCGGCAGCGAACTGCCCGCGACGGGCTGCTGCTCGCGCGCCGGCGCCTCCCCGGCCCGCTCCCGCTCCGGGCGGCCGACGTCGCCGGCTCGTCCCGCGCCGATGCCGCCGCCGCGCGTTGCGGTGGTCGGCGGGGCCGATTCGACGGGACGCCGCGCCGGGGTGCCGGCGTCGAACCCGGCCGCGATGACGGTGACACGCACCTCGTCGCCCAGCGAGTCGTCGATGACGGTGCCGAAGATGATGTTCGCGTCGATGTGGGCGGCCTCCTGCACCAGCGAGGCCGCCTCGTTGATCTCGAACAGGCCCAGGTCGGAGCCGCCGGCGATGGACAGCAGCACGCCGCGCGCGCCTTCCATCGACGCCTCGAGCAGCGGCGAGTTGATCGCCGCCTCGGCGGCCTTGATGGCCCGGCCCTCACCACGGGAAGAACCGATGCCCATCAGCGCGCTGCCGGCGCCGGACATCACGCCCTTGACGTCGGCGAAGTCGACGTTGATCAGGCCGGGGGTGGTGATGAGGTCGGTGATGCCCTGGACACCGTTGAGCAGCACCTCGTCGGCGGAGCGGAACGCGTCCATGAGGCTGACGGCGGCGTCGCCGAGCTGCAGCAGCCGGTCGTTGGGGATGACGATGAGGGTGTCGCAGGACTCGCGCAGGGTCTGGATGCCCGTGTCGGCCTGGCCGCCGCGGCGCTTGCCCTCGAACGAGAACGGCCGCGTGACGACGCCGACGGTCAGCGCACCGAGCTTGCGGGCGATGCTCGCGACCACGGGTGCACCGCCGGTGCCGGTCCCGCCACCCTCGCCGGCGGTGACGAAGACCATGTCGGCGCCCTTGAGCACCTCTTCGATCTCGTCCTTGTGGTCCTCGGCGGCCTTGCGGCCGACCTCGGGATCCGCCCCGGCGCCGAGCCCCCGGGTGAGTTCACGGCCGACGTCGAGCTTGACGTCGGCGTCGGACATCAGCAGGGCCTGCGCGTCGGTGTTCACCGCGATGAACTCGACTCCCTTGAGTCCCTGTTCGATCATGCGGTTGACCGCGTTCACGCCGCCACCGCCGATACCGACGACCTTGATTACGGCGAGGTAGTTGTGCGGGGGCGTCATGGGCTCTCGCCTTCCTGAGAAATCGGTCACGCTTCGATCATCATCGGGTGAGGTACGGACAAACCCTCAACCACAGGTCGATGGTTATGTCAAGTATCTCGACTGCTGCGAAACGCTATGGCACGGTGGCGGCGATCCGCCAGCAGGCGCGCCGACGGCGGTCACGATTTTCGTCCCCGTGCCTCGCCCGCCGTCCACGCCGTCATCGCACCGTCGGCAGGTCGGGGCCCGCCACGTCGTAGGTCCGACCGGGTTGGGTGAGCAGCGGCAGCACCACCTGAGCCTTGCGCTCCGAGCGCTCCACCCCACCCCACACCACGACCCGGCCGTCGTGCAGCGTGAGCGAGACCTCGGACGCCGACGGGGCGGTCACCTCGCCCACCTGGACGCGCAGTTCGGGCGGCAGCGCCTCGAGCACCTCGATCGCCGCGGCTGTCGCGGGATCGCCGGGACCGGGGTCGGGGGTGACGAGGCGCGGGGTCAGCATGGGCGGCGGCTCGACCGCGAAGTCCACCCCGTCCGCGTCGAGCGAGTGGGTGCCGTCCGGCGCGTCGACGAAGAACACCGCCTCCCGCTCGGTCACCGTGACCCGCACGGTGGACGGGTACACGCGCTGCACCCGCACCGAGGCGGCCCGCGGCAACGTGGCGACCCGCTGCGCCGCCGCCGCGGTGTCGACCTGCAGCAGCGGCGTGCCCTCCGCCAGCTCGAGGCGGGCCAGCACCTCGTCCTGCGGGATCGCCGTCGCACCGACGACCTCCACGTTGCGCACCGACAGCAGCGGCGACAGCCAGGCGGCCGCGATCAGTCCGAGCACGGCCGCCACCACCGCCGCGCCGATCAGCACGGTCCGCACCCGCACGGACCGGCCCGACGGCCGTCGCGCAGGCCGCGCCGCCCGGCGGGGCCGGGTGCGGGTGGCGGAGGCGGGCGTCACGACCCGACCGGCCCCGGTCCGGCAGGAGCCCCCGGCCGCAGCCGGCCCGGCTTGCTGCGCAAGGCGTCGAGGATCTGGCGTCCGAGCATGGTGACGTCGCCGGCGCCCATGGTGATCACGACGTCGCCGGGACGGCTCAGCCGCGCGACCTGCCGCGGCACGAGGGACAGATCCGGCTGGTAGTGCACGGGCTTGGACACCGATCGCGCGACGAGGGCACCGCTCACGCCCGGACGCGGCTTCTCCCGCGCGCCGTAGACGTCCAGCACCACGACCTCGTCGGCGAGGTCGAGGGCCGCACCGAACTCGGTGGCGAAGGTCTCGGTGCGCGAGTACAGGTGCGGCTGGAAGACGACGATCACGCGGGGTCGTTCGGTGCCGGTCTCGGTGTAGCGGACCGGTTCGCCGGCGACCAGTTCCGCGGCCGCGGCGAGGACGGCGCGGACCTCGGTGGGATGGTGGGCGTAGTCGTCGAACACTCGCACGCCGTGCTCGCGGCCGCTGTACTGGAATCGCCGGTGCACGCCACCGAAGCCGGCCAGGCCCTCCACGGCCTCCTCGACCGGGGCGCCCGCCTCGAGAGAGGCGAGCAGTGCGGCGAGCGCGTTGAGGGCCATGTGCCGGCCGGGGACGGACAGCCGCACCGTGCGCGGCGCCGCCTCGTCGGCGAGGTGGAACTCGGCGACTCCCCCGACGTCCTTGGCCTCCCAGTTGAGCAGCCGCACGCCGACCGGCACGCCGTCCACCTCGGCGCGGTCGCCCACCACTGCCGCCGTGCCGTATCCGGTGATCCGCAGGTCGTCGGGGCGACGGGTCGTCGCCCGCCGCGCCAGGGCGGCCGAGCCGGGGTCGTCGAGGCACGCCACGAGCAGCCCGCCGGGGGCGATGCGGTCGACGAACTCGTCGAACACCCGCACGTACGCCTCTTCCGTGCCGAAGAAGTCGAGGTGGTCCGCCTCGATGTTGGTCACGATCACCACGTCGGGGTCGTACTGCAGCAGCGAGCCGTCGCTCTCGTCGGCCTCGGCGACGAACACGTCGCCGCTGCCGTGGTGGGCGTTGGTGCCGGACTCGTTGAGCTCGCCGCCCACCGCGAAGGACGGGTCGAAGCCGCAGTGTTGCAGCGTCACCACCAGCATCGACGTCGTCGACGTCTTGCCGTGCGTGCCGGCGACCAGGAAGGTGCGGTGCCCGCGCATCAGGGCCGCCAGCACCGCCGGGCGCAGCAGGACGGGGATGCCGCGTTCCCGGGCGGCGACCAGCTCGGGGTTGTCCTTGGGGATCGCGGCGTGCGTCGTCACCACGGCGGTGGGACCGCCCTCGAGCAGCTCCAGCGCACTCGCGTCGTGTCCGATGCGCACCGAGGCCCCCCGCGCGCGCAACGCCAGCACGCCGCGGCTCTCCTTCGCGTCCGATCCGGAGACCTTCCCGCCGCGAGCGAGCAGGATCCGGGCGATGCCGGACATCCCGGCGCCGCCGATACCCACCATGTGCACCCGCTCGAGCTGCGGGGGCAGCTGCTCGCTCATCGATCACTCCTGTTCACGTCCACGCCTGCGACGTCCAGCACGATCCGCGCCACCTCGGCGGCGGCGCTGCGGTGGCCCGCCCCTGCCGCACGCCGTCCCATCTCGGTCAGGCGGGCTGCGTCGCGCAGCAGGGGGATCACCGCGTCGGCCACGAACGCCGGCGTCAGTTCCTCGTCCGCCACGATCATTCCACCTCCCGCCACCACCACCGGCCGGGCATTGAGTTCCTGCTCCCCGTTGCCGTGCGGCAGTGGCACGTACACCGCCGGCAGGCCGACCGCGGACACCTCGGCGACGGTCATCGCCCCGGAGCGGCAGATCACCGCGTCGGCGGCGGAGTACGCCAGGTCCATCCGGGTCAGGTAGGGCACGGCGACGTAGGGATACCGGTCGTGCTCGGGCCGTGCGGGCACGTCGACGGTGTTCTTCGGGCCGTGGGCGTGCAGCACGGCGACGCCCGCCGCGGCGAGCGGCCCGGCGGCTCCCGAGACGGCCTCGTTGAGCGAGCGGGCGCCCTGCGAGCCGCCGAACACCAGCAGCACCGGCCCGTCCGGGGGGAGCCCGAAGTGTGCCCGCGCCTGCGCCCGCAGCGCGGCCCGGTCCAGCCCGGTGATCGACGACCGGACCGGGATGCCGACGATGTCGGCGTCGCCGCGGCGCACGATGCCCGAACCCGGGACGGCGGCCAGGACACGCTCGGCGCGCAGGGCACCGATCTTGTTGGCGATGCCGGCGCGGGCGTTGGCCTCGTGCACGACGACAGGGATGCGGCGCCGGCGGCGCAGCGGGCCGGCACCGGCGGCCAGGTAGGCGGGCAGCGCCACGTAGCCGCCGAATCCGACGACGACGTCGGCGTGGGTGTGGTCGAGTACCTCGCGGGTCCTGCGGACCGAGGCGAGGACCCGCGCCGGCAGCTTGGCCAGGTCGGCGGTGAGCTTGCGGGGCAGCGGCACCGGCGGGATCAGCTCGAGGGGATAGCCGCGCTGCGGCACGAGGGTGGTCTCGAGCCCCCGCTCGGTGCCCAGCGCGGTGATCGTCGCCGTCGGCACCAGCCGGCGGATCGCGTCGGCGACCGCGAGGGCCGGCTCGATGTGTCCGGCGGTGCCACCCCCGGCCACCACCACGGACAGGGCAGACTGCTCGCCGCTCACCTACGGTTTCCTCGCTCTCCGGTTCGTCCGTCTCTGCTGTTCGTCGTCGTGCCTGCACGGCGCCGCGGCTGCCGTGGAGATTGGTCCCGCGGAGCGGCGGGCTGCGCCGCGCGGCCCTGCCCGCGGCCGCGTTCCTGCGTCGTGCGACCCCGAGGGGTCTGCCGCTCCCGGGCCGCCGTGCCGCCGCTCCGGGCGGCGGAGTCGGCCCGGCGTGCCTCGATCCGGGCGGGCCCCCCGCGCCGGGAGGCGTCGAGCTGCACGGGTTCACCGCGCGACGGCGTGTACTGCTCCGGCTTGGGCAGCCGCAGCAGCCGCCCGAAGCGGCCGTCCTGCCCGGCATGCAGGGCGGCGACGGCCTCGGGTTCGTGCCGCGCCGCGTTGGCGATCAGACCGAACATCAGCAGCGTCGTCGCGGTGGAGGTGCCGCCGGCCGAGACCAGCGGCAGCTGCAGACCGGTGACGGGCAGCAACCCGACGACGTAGCCGATGTTGATGAAGGCCTGCCCGATGATCCAGGTGGTGGCGGTGGCGGTGAGCAGCCGCAGGAACGGATCCACCGAACGCAGCGAGATCCGCAGGCCGGCGTAGGCGAACAGACCGAACAGGCCGATCACTGCCAGGCCGCCGAGGAAGCCGAGCTCCTCGCCGATGATGGCGAAGATGAAGTCGTTGTGTGCGTTGGGCAGGTAGCTCCACTTGGCGCGGCTCTGCCCGAGGCCACGGCCCCAGAACCCGCCGTCGGCCAGGGAGAACTTCGCCTGGCGGGCCTGATAGCCGATGCCCTGCGGGTCCGCGCCGGGGTTGAAGAAGGCACGCACCCGCGCGGACCGGTACCCGGCGGTCAGCGCGAGGAGCACCGCCAGTCCGGCGGCGGTACCGACGATCGTCAGGAACACCCGCAGCCGCAGGCCCGCGAACCAGAGCAGCGCGAGGACGATGATGGCGAGCGAGACGGTGGTGCCCAGGTCGGGCTGGAGGATGATCAGCAGGGTGACCACCAGGGTCGCCGGGACCAGCGGAACCATCATCTCGCGGGTGCTGGAGCGGTCGCCGCGGCGCGACGCCAGCAGGTGCGCGCCCCACACGGCGATGGCGATCTTGGCCAGCTCCGACGGCTGCAGCGACACGCCGGCGACGACGAACCACCCCCGGGTGCCCTGGGACAGCGTGCCGATGCCGGGGATGAGCACCAGCACCAGCAGCACGACGGTGACCGCGAAGGCCGGGAACGAGAACCGGCGCAGCACCCGCACCGGAAGGATCAGGGCGAAGTAGAAGATGACCAGGCCGAGAGCGGCGAAGATCGCCTGCGAGGTGAACAGGCCGTAGGCCGAGCCGTTGGTGGCGACGGCCTCGACACTCGACGACGACAGGACCATCACCAGGCCCAGCACGGTGAGCAGCACCGCGATCGTGACGATCAGGTGGAACGAGGCCAGCGGCCGGGCCAGCCACAGCCCGACCCGGTTCCGCGTCGCCCCGTCGGCGGGCTGCGGGGAGTTCACTGCCCCGTCCCGCCCCCGCGCAGTTCCTCGACCGCGGCGGCGAACGCGCGACCGCGCTGCGCGTAGTCGGCGAACATGTCCAGCGACGCGGCGGCCGGCGCCAGCAGCACGGTGTCCCCCGCCGTCGCCAGCGACGCCGCCTCACGCACCGCGACCCGCATGGCCGCGGGTCCGTCCGCGCCCGGAAGCGCCACCCGGCGCGCCGCAGCCGGGGCCGTCCTCGGTTCGCTCGTGCTCATCTGCCCATCGTCGCGCGTGTCGAGGAGGACCACGGGGACCTCGGGGGCGTGTCGCGCGAGCGCGTCGGCGATGCGGTCGGCGTCGCGCCCGAGCAGCACCACCCCTGCGAGGCGGGGTGCGACCTCCGCCACCAGGTCGTCGACGTGGGCGCCCTTGAGCAGGCCCCCGGCCACCCACACCACCCGGTCGTGGGCGAACAGCGACGTGCGGGCCGCGTGCGGATTGGTGGCCTTCGAATCGTCGACGTACGCCACGCCGCCGACGGTCCCGACCGGGGCGGCGCGGTGCGGACCGACCCGGTGCCGGCGCAGGCCGTCGTGCACCGCGGAGGCGGGTACGTCGATCGCGCGGGCCAGCGCCGCGGCGGCGAGCGCGTCGGACAGGCCGGCCGGCCCGGCAGGGGTCACGTCGACGACCGAGGCGAGCACCGCCGAGTCGGCGAAGGCCCGGTCGACCAGGACGTCGCCACTGATGCCGAGCTCACCGGGCTGCGGGTAGCCGAGCGTGAAGCCGACGGTGACGACGGCACGGGATCGGTCGCGCAGGCCCCCGGCGATCGGATCGTCGAGGCCGAGCACCCCCACCGTGCCGGACAGCGCCCGCGCCTTGGCGTCGATGTAGCCCGCCATCCCGCCGTGCCAGTCCAGGTGGTCCTCGGCGATGTTGAGGATCACACCGGCCTCGGGCCGCACGGACGGCGCCCAGTGCAGCTGGAACGACGACAGTTCCACGGCGAGGACGTCGGCGCGGGGTTCCGTGCGGCGCAGCGCGTCGAGGACGGGCAGGCCGATGTTGCCGCACGCCACGGACGCGAGCCCGGCGGCTTCGAGGATCGACTGCAGCATCGTCGTCGTCGTGGTCTTGCCGTTGGTGCCGGTGACGACGAGCCAGCGCCGCGGCGGGCCGTAGATCTCGGCGCGGTCGATGCGCCAGGACAGCTCGATGTCGCCCCAGATCGGCACGGCGGCGCCGGCGGCGTGCGAGAGCAGCGGAGCGTCGGGCGCGAAGCCGGGGCTCGTCACGACCAGCGCATAAGCGTGCAGCGACGACGCGTCCGCGACGAGGTCGTCGAGGTCGACGGTGTCGGCCCCGAGCTCACGGCAGCGCGCGAGGGCCTGCGGGTCGCGGTCGGCGACGGTCACCGACGCGCCGAGGTCGCCGAGGGGGGCGAGGGTGGCACGGCCGGACATCCCGCCGCCGGCGACGAGCACGCGGGCGCCGCGGAGTCGGTCCAGGTCTTGGCGGCGCAGTTCGTCTGTCACGGTGTCAGTCCCCGATCGCCGCTAGGTATTCGCTGTAGAACAGGGCCATACCGATGGCCGACGCGATGGCGGCGAGCAACCAGAACCGGATGATCACCGTCGTCTCCGCCCAGCCGCCGAGCTCGAAGTGGTGATGGAACGGCGCCATCCGGAAGACGCGACGCCGGCTGGACCGGAACACCGCCACCTGGATCACGACGGACGCCGCCTCGGCGACGAACAGGGCGCCGATGACCACCATGAGCAGTTCGGTGCGCGTGGTGACGGACAGGCCCGCGAGCATGCCGCCGAGGGCGAGCGAGCCGGTGTCACCCATGAAGATCTTCGCGGGGGCGGCATTCCACCACAGGAAGCCGATGCACGCGGCGGCGCCGGCGGCGCACAGCAGCGCCAGGTCGAGCGGGTCCCGCACGTCGTAGCAGCCCGCACGGGGGTCGGCGACGCACGAGTTGCGGTACTGCCAGAAGGTGATGATCACGTAGGCGCCGAGCACGAGGCTCATCGACCCGGCGGCGAGTCCGTCGAGGCCGTCGGTGAGGTTGACCGCGTTGGACCACGCGCTGACGAGCAGGTACACGAAGAGGATGAACACCACCGCGCCCATCGAGACCGTGGCGATGTCGCGCACGTAGGACAGGTGGGTGCTGCCCGGGGTGAGTCCGTCGCCGTTACGGAACTGCAGGGCGAGGATGCCGAACGCGACCGCGGCGACGAGCTGGCCGACCAGTTTGGCGGTCTTGTTCAGGCCCAGATTGCGCTGCTTGCGGATCTTGATGAAGTCGTCGAGGAAGCCGACGCCGCCGAGGGCGGTGGTCAGACCCAGCACGAGCAGACCCGAGGCCGACGGTCCCTCCGCCCCCTCGTAGGCCAGGCCGATCGCGTGAGCACCGAAGTAGCCGGCCCACAGGCCGGCGAGGATCGCGACGCCGCCCATGGTGGGTGTGCCGCGCTTGGACTGGTGGCTCTGCGGTCCTTCGACGCGGATCTCCTGGCCGAATCCCTGCCGCGAGAATGCCTTGATCAGCACCGGCGTCAGCAGGATCGACACCGCCAGTGCGATTCCCGCGGCGAAAAGGATCTGTCTCACCGTGCGGCCTCCGTTTCCGTTCCTGCCGTGCCCACCGTTCCCGCGAGAATCGCCTCCGCCACCGTCCACAGCCGGACGGACTGCGAGGCCTTGACCAGCACCAGGTCGCCGGGCCGCAGCTCGCGCTCGAGGAGCTCGATCGCGGCGGCGGCGTCGGGGACGTGGCTTGCCTCGTCGCCCCAGGATCCTTCCATCACCGCACCCTGGTAGAGACCACGGACCGGGCGGGTCGCGCCGACCGCGACGATGCGGGAGACGTCCAGACGCACCGCGAGCCGGCCGATGGCGTCGTGCTCGACGACCGACTCGTCACCGAGCTCGCCCATCTCACCCAGCACCGCCCAGGTCCGTCGCGGCCTGTCGCCGGCGCGGGCCATGGTCACCAGCGCCTTGAGCGCCGCCCGCATCGAGTCCGGGTTGGCGTTGTACGCGTCGTCGACGACGGTGACGCCGTCGGCACGGGTGCGCACGTCCATTCGGTGCGCCGACACCGCACCGGCACCGCCGAGCGCGGTCGCGACCTGCTCGGGCGTCGCGCCGCACTCGAGGGCGACGGCCGCGGCCGCGAGGGCGTTGCCGATGTGGTGCTCGCCGTGCACCGCGAGGGTGACCGTGGCGCGGCGCTCGGTGCCGCCGTCGCGCACGACGAGGGTGAACGTGGGACGGGCGTGCTCGTCGAGGTGGACGTCGGTGGCCCGGACGTGCGCGGCGGGGTCGCTGCCGACGAGCACCACGCGGGCGCGGGTGCGCGGCGCCATCGCGGCCACCAGGGGATCGTCGGCGTTGAGGATCGCCACGCCGCCCGCCTCGGCGGCCGGCAGGGCCTCGACGAGCTCGCCCTTCGTCCGGGCGATGACCTCCTGGGAACCGAACTCCCCCAGGTGGGCGGTGCCGACGTTGAGCACCACCCCGATGCGTGGCGGCGCAACGGTGGCGAGGGCGGCGATGTGGCCGGGTCCGCGGGCCGACATCTCCAGCACCAGGAATCGGGTGTCGGTGGTGGCGCGCAGCGCCGTCCACGGATGCCCGAGCTCGTTGTTGAAGGAGCCGGGAGGGGCGACGACCGGGCCGAGCGGCGCGAGCACCGCGGCGAGCAGGTCCTTCGTGGAGGTCTTGCCCGCGGATCCGGTGACGCCGACGACGGTCAGTCCGGAGGCGGTGAGCTCGTCGACCACGGCGCGGGCGAGGGCGCCCAGCGCGGCGAGGACGGCGGCACCCGAGCCGTCGGTGTCGTGTTCGAAGGCCAGCGAGTTGGTCTCGACCGGCGGCACCGGCGGCACCACGACGGCGGGCACACCCACCGGTCGGGCGGCGAGCACCGCGGCGGCGCCGGCGGCGACGGCGTCGGCGGCGTGGTCGTGCCCGTCGGAGCGGGCCCCCGGCAGCGCCAGGAACAGCCCGCGCGGGGTGACCTTGCGGGAGTCGAACTCGACGGTGCCCGTCACCTCGACGGCCGGGTCGTCGACGTCGTGCAGTGTCCCGCCGACCACCTCCGCGATGCGGGCCAGTGTCATCGGGATCATTCGGTGCCTCCGTACTGCTCGCTACCTGCGCCGGCGAACCGGTCGATGGCCGCGGCGAGCACTTCGCGGTCGTCGAAGGGGTGCTTGACCCCGTGGATCTCCTGGCCGGTCTCGTGGCCCTTGCCCGCCACGAGGACGATGTCGCCCGGACGGGCCCAGCGCACGGCCGCTTCGACGGCGGCGGCCCGGTCGCCGATCTCGCGGATCTCCCCTCGCTGCTGTTCGGGGACGGCGCGGGCACCGGCGAGCAGCGCGGCCCGGATGACCGCCGGATCCTCGGTGCGGGGGTTGTCGTCGGTGACGACGAGCAGGTCCGCCCCGCGGGCCCCGACGTCGCCCATGAGCGGCCGCTTGCCGTGGTCGCGGTCGCCGCCCGCACCGACGACGACGGCGAGCCGGCCGCCGGCTGCCCGGCCGCGCAACGTCGCGATGACCGCCTCGAGCGCGGCCGGCTTGTGCGCATAGTCGACGACGGCGAGGAAACCCTGCCCGCGGTCGACCCGCTCCACCCGTCCGGGCACGTCGACGTCGGCGATGCCGGCGGCGGCGGCGTCGACGTCGACCCCGACCGCCGCGCACACCGCGACGGCGAGGGCGGCGTTGGCGACGTTGTAGTGGCCGGGCAGGCGCACCGCGACGCGCCGTGCGGTGCCGTCGGGCCCGGCGAGGGTGAATACCTGGGAGCCGGACGGCTCGGTGCGGACCGCGGTCGCCGTCCAGTCGGCGGTTCCGGTGGTGGCGACGGTGCGCACCGCGTCGGGCTCCGCGGGGTGGGCGGCCCGGGCGATCCCGGCCATCCGCACGCCCCACTCGTCGTCGATGCACACGACGGCACGGTGTGCCCGCACGGGCGAGTCCGCCGCGAACAGCCGGGCCTTCGCCCCGAAGTAGTCGTCGAGGTCGCGATGGAAGTCGAGGTGGTCCTGGGACAGGTTCGTGAAGGCACCGACCGCGAAGCGGACCCCGGCGACCCGCCCCAGGGACAGGGCGTGGCTCGAGACCTCCATCACCACGGTGTCGATGCCCTGCTCGCGCATGGCGGCGAACAGGGCGTGCAGCTGCGGCGCCTCGGGGGTGGTCAGCGCGCTGGGGACCCGCCGGCCCGCGAGCCGGGTCTCGATGGTGCCGACCAGGCCCGTGACCCGCCCGGCGGCGGCGAGCCCCGCCTCCACCAGATAGGAGCTGGTGGTCTTGCCGGAGGTGCCGGTGATGCCGACGACCTGCATGTGCTGCGACGGGTCGCCGTAGATGGCGGCGGAGACGACGCCGAGGACCGACCGCGGATCCGGGTGGACCAGCACCGGCACGGGCCGGGTGACGACGGCGGCGAGGCGCTCGCATCCTGCGGCGTCGGTGAGGACGGCGACAGCACCCCGATCCAGGGCCTCCGCGGCGTACTCGGCGCCGTGCGCGCGGGCCCCCGGGAGCGCGGCGAACAGGTCGCCGGGCTGCACCCCCTGGGCCCGCAGGTCGACGCCGGTCACAGACACCGGGATGCCCGCGGCGGCGGTCGGGGCGCCCGGTGCGACGGTGCCGACGGAGGCGCCCACGGCGGCAGCGAGGTCGCGGAGCTGCGTCACCGGTGGATGCTCGGGTCTCAGGCCGCCTCCCGGCGGGGACGGGTCCGGACTCGACGGCACAGGCACCAGGCTCCTCTCGCTCCGCGGCAGTGTCTCCTGCCGTTCCTCTACTCCCGCGGCCGCGCTGTTCCCGAGCACCGGGGCTCGACCGCGGTGTCACGGTACCGACGTGTCAGGTTACCGACGGGCGGCGGTGCCGCCGACACGTGCTCGGCGATCGACCGCACCCGCGCGGCTCAGTCCACCTGCAGGATCAGCTTGCTGCCCGGGTCCGCCGACAGCGGCACGCCCTCGCGCTGCAGCAACCACGAGGCGATCGTGTGGAACAGCGGTGCGGCGGACTGTCCGCCGCTGCCGTCGGCGCTGCGGGTGGGCGCGTCGAGCATGATGCCGATCACGTAGCGGGGGCGGTCGGCGGGCGCGATCCCGGCGAAGGTGATCCAGTAGTTCGAGTTCGAGTAGCACTTGCATGCGGGGTCGACCTGCTGGGCGGTGCCGGTCTTGCCGGAGACCTGGTATCCCTCGATCGCGGCCGGAGTGCCGGTGCCGCGCTGGTTACCGGTGTCGTCCTGCACCACGGCGCGGAACATGTCGCGCACGGTGGCGGCGGTCTGCGGGCTGACCACCCGCACCGGGTCCGGCCGGGGTGTCTCGGTGCGGGTGCCGTCGGGTGCGACGACCGCCCGGACGACGCGCGGCGGGATCCGCTCGCCGTCGTTGGCGACGGCCTGGTAGATCCCTGCCATCTGGAGCAGCGTCATCGACAGGCCCTGCCCGATCGGCAGGTTGGCGAAGGTGCCGCCGGACCACTGTTCGCGGCTCGGCACGCTGCCGGCGGACTCGCCCGGCAGGCCCACGTCGGTGCGCTGCCCGAGACCGAACAGGTCGAGCATCTGCGCGAACCGGTCCTCGCCGACCCGCTCTGCGAGCATCAGGGTCCCCACATTGGAGGACTTTCCGAACACGCCGGTGGCGGTGTAGGGCACGACGCCGTGGTCCCACGCGTCCTTGACGGTGACGCCGGCCATGCGGATCGTGCCGGGCACCTGCAGCACCTCGTCGGGGGTGGTGAGCCCGTCCTCGATCGCGGCGGCCGCGGTGACGATCTTGTTCACCGACCCAGGTTCGAACGGGGTGCTGACGGCGGGATTCCCGAGTTCGGCGTCCTTCGGGTTGTTGCCGACCCCGATCGACGGGTCGAACGTGCCGTCGTTGGCCATGGCGACGACCTCGCCGGTCCGGGCGTCGAGCACGACGGCGGACGCGTTCTTCGCCCCGGACAGGTCCTTGGCGCGCTGCACCTGCTGCTGCACGTAGTACTGGATGTCGGAGTCGATGGTCAGTTCCACCGCGGAACCGTCGACGGCAGGTTGCTGATCGCGCCAGCTGCCGGGGATCACGGCGCCGTCGGAGCCCCGGTCGTACGTCGAGGAGCCGTCGGTGCCGGCGAGCACGGAGTCCATGGAGTCCTCGAGACCGAGGAGGCCGTGCCCGTCCCAGCCCGTCGCGCCGACGAGGTTGGCGGCGAGCGAGCCGCCGGGATACAGCCGGATGTCCTGACGTTCGAGACCCACCTTGTCGTACTCGTCGACGAGCGAGGTCGCGACGGCCGGATCGACGCCGCGCGCCAGATAGACGAACGTCTCGTCGCTGCGGAGCTTGTCGAGGGTCTCGTCCTCGGGGGCGGCCGCTCCGAGCGCCTCGTGGATCGCCTTCGCGAGGCCCTCCAGATACGCGTCGGTCTCCGGCTGCGTCGGGTCCTCGGCGCGCGCCTCGTCCAGCTCTCGCCGGACGCGGACGGGCTGGAAGGTGAGCGCCTTCGCCTCCATCGTGTAGGCCAGCGGACTGCCGTTCCGGTCGGCGATGGTGCCGCGGGTGGCGGGCTCGACGAGCCGCGTCGTGCGCTGGCCGGCCGATTCGGCGGTCAGCTGCGGCGCCTGGACGACCTGAACCCACAGCAGTTGCACGGCTGCGACCCCGAGGGCCAGGAACATGACTGCACGCCCGTACCGGTAGCGGAACCGGAACCCGGTGGTGTCCGCTCCGCCGGCGACCGGCCGCGAGCGGGTGCGCCGGGCGGGCGCCGGCCGGCGGGAAGGAGCAGGGCGGCCGCGGACCGGCCGGGAAGACGGTGGGGTCCCTCGCCTCACCGGCGCCCGTCCTCGGCGTGCGTCGCAGGGGTCACGGGCACCAATTGTTCCGCCTGACCGGGCGCGGCCCCGGCATTGCCGGGCGACGGCGTGGCGTCCGGGGGTGCCGCGGCAGGCTCCCCGGCCGGCACCGCCGCCGTAACCCCGGGCGGCACCGCCGCCGTAGCCCCGGGCGGCACCGCCGCCGTAGCCCCGGGCGGCACCGTCGCCGTAGCCCCGGGCGGCACCGCCGCCGTAGCCGACGGCGCGGCGCTCGGGGTCGTCGCGGTGGGGGCCTCACCCGTGGCGCCGGCCGACGGCGCGGCGGCCCGGTCGGTCCCGGCGGACTGGGTCAGCGGCCGCGGATTCTCGCTACCCGCGCTACCCGCGAGCGGCGGAAGCTGGTTCCGGGTCCGCTCATCGGCTGCCGGCGGGTTCAGCGGCGCGGCCGGCGCCCCCTGGGCGGGGGCCGGCGTTCCCACCACGCGCACCGCGCCGTCGCCGCCGACGACCAGGCGCGCGACCTCGCCGGTGGGGATCATGCCGAGCTTTGCGGCCTGCATCGCCAGCACCGGCGCCGAGTTGCCGGTTTCGACGTCGCGCTGCAGCACGGCGCGCTCCTGGATCAGGCGCTGGTTGTACTCGCGTGCGGCGCTGAGCTGGTAGGAGTCCTCCGCGGCGCGCGTGGTCAGCAGCAGGGTTACGGCCATGCCCACGCCGAGGAGACCGATGATGGTAGCCACGAACGGAATTCGCGCCGCCACACTACCGGCGCGGCGAGCCGGTGCGGGGGCCGCCGTGTCCGGGGTCAGGTGCGCCGTGCGACGGCTGCGCCGCTGATACGCGCGCTGTGCAGCCGTGGATCGAGCCGGACGGCGAGCAGGTGCTGCCACCTGTACGGTCATCGGTTACCTCCTGGCGATTCGTTCCGCGGCACGCAGGCGCACGGGCGCCGAACGCGGATTGGCCTCGATCTCCTGCTCCGTCGCCCGTTCCGCCCCGCGGGTGAGCATCCGCAATTCGGGCCCGGTACCCGGCAGTTCCACCGGGAGCCCCTCCGGGCTCTTCGACTTCGTCAGCGGCGTGAGAATCTGCTTGACCACGCGATCCTCGAGGGACTGGTACGACATGAACACCACCCGTCCCCCGACGGCGAGAGCGTCCAGGGCGTCGGGGATCGCGGCGCGCAGCGAGTCGAGCTCGCCGTTGACCTCGACGCGCAGCGCCTGGAATGTGCGCTTGGCGGGATGGCCGCCGGTGCGGCGGGACGCGGCCGGAATCGCCCGGTACAGCAGCTCCACCAGCTCCCCGCTCGTGCGCAGCGGCGTCTTCGCGCGCTGCCGCACGATCTCCGAGGCGATCTTCCCGGCGAACCGCTCCTCCCCGTAGGTGCTGAGGATGCGGGCGAGGTCGCCGTGGCTGTAGGTGTTGAGCACATCGGCCGCGGTGACACCCGTGGTGGGGTCCATGCGCATGTCCAGGGGTGCGTCGCGGGAGTAGGCGAAACCGCGCTCGGCCTCGTCGAGCTGCATCGAGGACACGCCGAGGTCGAACAGGATCGCATGCACGGATCCGACCCGATCCAGTCCGCACGAGGCAAGGGCGTCGGCGATGCCGTCGTAGCGGGTGTGCACGAACTGCGTGCGGTCGGCGAACGACGTGAGCCGCCGGCGGGCGACGGCGAGGGCTTCGGGGTCGCGATCGAGCCCGATCAGGCGCACGCCCGGATAGGTACGCAAGAAGTGCTCGGAGTGTCCGCCGAGACCGAGGGTGGCGTCCACATATATCGCGCCCGGGCCGGCGGCATCGATGGCGGGGCCGAGCAGTTCGTCGGCGCGGTCGAGCAGGACGGGAATGTGACCGAAGCTCTCCGGACGCTCGGCCTCCGGAACTGCCGCCGCGTCCTGACCCTCCGCCATTCTTCCTCCGGTTGTCCTGCTCGGTTCGTGGGCGATCGGATCGTGGCTTCGGTCGGGGGTTCGCAGTCACGCCTCCGGATACGACCGCGGCGAATGCATCGAGGTCTCTGTCCGAACTGGGAAACCTGGCGTTGGGGAAGTACGTCAGGGTTCCGTTTCACGAACCTGGCACTGGGGAAGTGTGTCAGGGTCGCTGTCGGGCAGAGGCCTCGCGGCACTCGCCGCGGTAGCACTGCGGTCGTTGCTGCGGTTCCGGTCACAGAATGTCGTGCAGGGCCTCGTCTCTCGCTTCCGAAAACTCTTCCTCGTGCTCGGCGAGGTATTGCTCCCACGCCGCCGCGTCCCAGATCTCCAGATGCTTGACGGCACCGATCACGACGCAGTCCTTCGTGAGCCCCGCGTACTTGCGGTGGGCGGCGGACAGGGTGATCCGGCCCTGCGCGTCGGGGCGCTGCTCGTCGGTTCCCGCCGCCAGACTCCGGAGGAACGCCCGGGCCTGCGGATTGCTCCGCGAGGCGGCGGCGGCGCGCTCGGCTAGGGCGGCGAACTCGTCGCGCGGAAAGACGGAAAGGCTGTGATCCTGACCCTTCGTGATCATCAACCCTCCCGCCAGTTCGTCTCGGTACTTCGCGGGCAGCGTGAGCCGCCCCTTGTCGTCCAGCTTGGGCGTGTGGGTACCGAGGAACACTCGACACCCCCCGCCACACCCCGGCCGGACCCTGTCTACCACCCGACGGAGGAACCCCTCCGCCGCGACCCACACTACCCCACTTTCCCCCACGTTCAACCGCTTACGCGCCCACGCGCGGCGCCGTTTTTCGACTGCGCGCAGTTCACGGCAGGTGGGGCGAAGTGGGCGACGGCGAACGGCGCGGGCAGCGCCCCAGCGCGTGGGCCGGACGCGGGCGCAGGACGGCGACCCGGCGGCGGGAAACACCCTGGTCGGGTCCGTCGCGTCCGCTGCTCGGCGGTCCCGAGAGCCGGAGTGGGCGGAAGTGGGG
>NZ_JAALEH010000105.1:0-18473 GCF_011058195.1 Rhodococcus sp. 14C212
GCCGGAGCCGGTGTTCGAGGTCAAGGCGTTCCGCGCCGCGACGACTCCGGTGGAGGAGATCGTGGCGAGTGTGTTCGCCGAGGTGCTCGGTCTCGACCGGGTGGGCCTCGACGACGACTTCTTCGCCTTGGGCGGCAACTCGCTGATCGCCACGCAGGTGGTCTCCCGGATCGGTGCGGCGCTCGATGCGTCGGTGCCGCTGCGGCTGCTGTTCGAGAACTCGACGGTCGAGACGTTGGCCGCCCGGATCGACGGTCACGACGGTCCGGCGCGACGGGCCCCGCTGGTGCCGCAGTCCCGGCCCGAGCGGGTGCCGCTGTCGCTCGCGCAGCAGCGCATGTGGTTCCTCAACCGGTTCGATCCCGACTCGACGGCGAACAACATTCCCGTCGCCGTCCGCATGTCCGGCCGGCTCGACGTCCCGGCGCTCGAGGAAGCGGTGTGCGACGTCCTCGCCCGCCACGAGTCGCTGCGCACCGTCTACCCCGACCTCGACGGGTACGGCTATCAGAAGGTGCTCGCCCCGTCCGAGGTCCGTATCTCGCTCGAGGCCGTGCGGATCGAGCCGGCGCAGCTCCCCGGCGAGCTGCGAGCACTGGCGGCCACCCCCTTCGACGTGGTCACCGACGTCCCGATCGTCGTGCGCCTGCTGTGCCTGAGCCCCGAGGAGCACGTGCTCGTCGCGGTCATGCACCACATCGCCGGCGACGGCTTCTCGATGGGGCCGCTCACCCGCGACATCATGGTCGCCTACGCGGCCCGGTCCCTCGGCAACGAGCCCGCCTGGGAGCCGCTGGAGATCCAGTACGCCGACTACACCCTGTGGCAGCGCGACGTGCTCGGCTCCGAGGGCGACCCGGGTTCCGTCGTCACCCGTCAACTCGAGTACTGGAAGCAGGCGCTCGACGGATTGCCGGACGGGCTCGACCTGCCGACCGACCGGCCGCGGCCCGCGGTTGCGACGAATCAAGGTGCGACACATCGCCTCACCATCGACGAGTCGCTGCACGCCGCGCTCGGCCGGCTCGCCGGGGAGCGGCGCGCGACGGTGTTCATGGTGGTCCACGCGACCCTGGCGCTGCTGCTGGCCCGCCTCGGCACGTCCCGGGACATCGCCGTCGGCACACCGGTGGCCGGCCGCGGGGAACGCTCGCTCGACAACCTGATCGGCATGTTCGTCAACACTCTGGTGCTGCGCACCGAGGTGGACACTGCCGACACGTTCGGCGAACTGCTTGCCCGGGTGCGCGAGGTCGACCTCGGGGCCTTCGCGCATGCCGAGGTGCCGTTCGAGCGTCTCGTGGACGTGCTCGCGCCGGAACGCACCCAGGCCCGGAGTCCGCTGTTCCAGGTCATGCTGGCGTTCCAGAACATCGGCGACGTGGCCCTGGAACTGCCGGGGCTGTCCGTCGCGCAGCTGCCCCTCGACGCGGGCGTGTCGAAGTTCGACCTCATGGTCACGATCCTCGAGGGTCAGGCGGCCGGCACCGACGCGGGCGATCTCGCCGTCGAGATCTCCTACGCCACCGACCTGTTCGACGCCCCGACCGTCGCCGCCGTCGGCGACCGCTTCGTCCGGCTGCTGCGGCTGGTGACCGAGCAGCCCGACGTGCCGGTCGGCGACCTGCCGATGCTGCCGGGCGCGGAACTCGACGCGGTCGAGCAGCTCGCGCGTGGCCCCCGGCACACGCTCGACTGCGGAGCCACGCTGGTCGATCTCCTCGGCCGGCAGGCGGCCCGCACCTCCGACGCCGTGGCGATCGAGTCGGGCGAGTCGTCGCTGACCTACCGTGAGTTCGGCTCCCGGGTCAACGCGCTGGCGCGGTATCTCGTCGCGCACGGGGCGGGACCGGACACGGTGGTCGCGGTGGCCGCCGGCCGCTCCACGGAGATGCTCGTGGCGATCCACGCGGTCCTCGCCGCCGGGGCCGCTTATGTCCCGCTCGACCCGGACCAGCCGGCGGACCGGATCGCGTACGTCCTCGAATCCGCCTCGCCCGTCCTGGTTCTCACCCGGTCCGGGCGGGACCGCCTGCCCGGTTCGGACGCGGTGCCGGTCGTGGCGCTCGACGAGGTCGACACCGCACCGTACGGCGACACACCGCTGACCGACGCCGACCGGTTCGCGCCGCTGCGGCCGCAGCATCTCGCGTACGTGCTCTACACGTCCGGCTCCACCGGTCGGCCGAAGGGCGTGGCTGTGTCGCATGCCGCCGTGGTCAACCAGTTGCTGTGGATGCGGGACCGTTTCGGCGCGACGGCCGGCGACGTCCTGCTGCTCAAGACCCCCGCCACGTTCGACGCCTCGGTGTGGGAGATCTTCCTGCCTCCGCTGGTGGGTGCGCGGATCGTGGTGGGTGCACCGGACCTGCACCGCGACCCCGCCGGAATGGCGGCGGCGATCGCGCGTCACGCCGTCACGATGGCCCAGTTCGTGCCCGCCGTCTTCGACGCGGTCCTCGAACATCTCGACCGGACGAGCGCCTCCTCCCTGACCCAGGTCTTCTGCGGCGGCGAGAGCCTTCCGGCCGAGACCGTCGCACGGTTCCGCGCCCTGAACGACGCGCCCGTCCACAACCTGTACGGACCCACCGAGACGACGATCCAGACCGTCCACCGCACGGCGGATGCCGACGACGCCGGGGCGGTGCCGATCGGTACGCCGGTGTGGAACACCGACGCGCTCGTGCTCGACGAACGGTTGCACCCCGTGCCCGTCGGCGTCGCCGGCGAGCTCTACCTCACCGGTGTCCAGCTGGCCCGCGGCTATCACGGCCGAGTGGATCTGACGGCCGAGCGGTTCGTCGCGAACCCCTGGGCCGCCGGCGAGCGGATGTACCGCACCGGCGACCTGGTGCGGTGGACCGCCGCGGGCGAGCTCGACTACCTGGGCCGCACGGACCTGCAGGTCAAGCTGCGCGGGCTGCGCATCGAACTCGGGGAGGTCGAGTCGCAGCTCGCCGCCCTCGACGACGTTCGCCAGGCCGTCGCCGTGGTGCGCGAGGACCCGCGCTTCGGGCCGCAGCTGGTCGGCTACGTCGTCCCCGAGCCGGGGGCGGAGTTCGATCCGGCGCAGGCGAAGGACGCCCTGGCGGCCACACTGCCGTCGTACATGGTGCCGTCCGCGTTCGTCGCACTGGAGGCCTTCCCGCTGAACGCCAGCGGCAAGATCGACCGGCGCGCGCTGCCGGCCCCGACCTTCGAGGTGCGCACCTTCACCCCGCCGCGGACCCCGGTCGAGGAGATCGTCGCGGGCGTGTTCGCTCAGGTACTGGGCGTGCCGCGCGTCGGCCGCGACGACGACTTCTTCGATCTGGGAGGCAACTCTCTCGTCGCGACGCAGGTCGCGGCCCGCCTCAGCGAGGCGCTCGACGCGTCGATCCCGGTGCGGGCCCTGTTCGACGCCCCGACTGTCGAGGCCCTCGCGGTACGGGCCGAGCAGGAGGCCGGCGCCGGCCGCCGCACGCCGCTGGTCCCGTACGAGCGGCCCGAGCGCATCCCGCTGTCGCCTGCGCAGCAGCGCATGTGGTTCCTCAACCGCTTCGACCCCGAGTCGGCGGTGAACAACGTGCCGATCGGCGTGCGCTTCACCGGCGCCCTCGATGTGCCCGCGCTGCGCGGCGCGATACGGGACCTGACCGAGCGCCACGAGGTGCTGCGCACCGTCTACCCCGATGTGGACGGCACCGGCTACCAGCAGATCCTGCCGGAGTCCCCGGTGCGGCTCGTGGTCGAACGCATCGACGCGCAGGCCCTGCCGGACCGCGCCCGCGACCTGGTGACGCGCGGATTCGACGTCACCACCGAGGTGCCCTTCCGCGCGGTGGTCTTCGAGCTGAGCCGGACCGAGCATGTGCTGCTGTTCGTCGCCCATCACATCGCCACGGACGGGTTCTCGGTGCGCCCGCTCGCCCGCGACGTGATGGTCGCCTACGCGGCCCGCACCCGCGGTGAGCTGCCCGGCTGGGCACCGCTCGAGATCCAGTACGCGGACTATGCCCTGTGGCAGCGCGACGTGCTCGGTTCCGAGGACGAGCCGGGATCCGTGGCCGCCGAGCAGGTCGAGTTCTGGAAGCGCACCCTCGCCGCCCTGCCCGACCAGCTCGACCTGCCGTCCGATCGCGTCCGTCCCGAGCGGACCTCCGGGCACGGCCGCACCAGCCGCTTCCACGTCGAGGAAGCGCTCCACGAACGCCTGCAGAACCTCGCGCACGAGAAGAACACGTCGCTGTTCATGGTCGTGCACGCGGCGCTCGCGGTGCTGCTGGCCCGGTTGTCCGCGACCGAGGACATCGCGATCGGCACGCCGGTCGCCGGCCGCGGCGAGGCCGCCCTCGACGAGCTCGTCGGCATGTTCGTCAACACCCTCGTCCTGCGCACGGACGTGCGGGGCGGGCAGTCCTTCGCGGACCTGCTGAGCGCGGTGCGTGAGAGCGACCTCGATGCCTTCGCCCACGCGGACGTGCCGTTCGAACGGCTGGTGGAGATCCTCGATCCGGAACGCTCCCAGGCCCGGCACCCGTTGTTCCAGGTGGCGCTGACCTTCCAGAACATCGGACAGGCCGAGTTCGAACTCGACGGCCTCGCCCTGGAGGCGCTCGACTACGACCCGCCCACGGCGAAGTTCGATCTGCAGTTCACCTTCTCGGAGCAGGTGGCCGCGGACGGTTCGGCGGCCGGCATCGATGCCGCCGTCACCTACGCCACCGACCTGTTCGACGAGTTGCGGGTCGCCGCCTTCGCCGAGCAGCTGCTGCGGATCCTGCGGGCCGTGGTGGCCGACGCGTCGGTCGCGGTCGGTGACATCGAGATCGTCGACGAGTTCGAGCGCGAGCTCGTGGTCTCCCGGTGGAATTCGCTCGGCGACGACGTCGCCCCGGCGGACGTGACACTGGTGGACATGTTCGAGGCGCGCGTCGCCGCCGCACCCGGCGACATCGCGGTGCGGTTCGGCGACGAGTCGCTCACCTACGCCGAGTTCGCCTCCCGGGCGCGGCGACTGGCCCGGCACCTGATCTCCGTGGGTGTGGGGCCGGAGGCGCTCGTGGCGGTCGCGCTGCCGCGGTCGCTGGATCTGGTGGTCGCGCTCGTCGCCGTGCTCGAGGCCGGCGGCGGATACCTGCCGGTGGACCCGAACTACCCGGCCGACCGGATCGAGTTCATGCTCACCGACGCGGCGCCGGCCGCGGTGCTCACCCTCTCCGGCACGGGGGTGGATGTGCCCACCGCGGTGCCGGTGGTCGAGCTCGACACCGTCGACCTGTCGGGGGTGGACGACGCGCCGATCCGCGACGAGGAGCGCACCGCGCCGCTGGGCGCCACGAACCTCGCGTACGTCATCTACACCTCCGGATCCACGGGCCGGCCGAAGGGCGTGCTGATCCCGCACCGGAACGTGGTGCGGCTGATGGTCAACACCGAGTCGGTCTACGGGTTCGGCCCGTCGGACGTGTGGACGATGTTCCACTCGTACGCGTTCGACTTCTCGGTGTGGGAACTGTGGGGTCCGCTGCTGTACGGCGGCACCCTCGTCGTCGTGGACTGGTTCACCTCGCGCTCGCCGGAGGCGTTCCGCGAGTTGCTCGTTCGCGAGCGTGTGACGGTGCTGAATCAGACGCCGTCGGCGTTCTACCAGCTCGCCGAGGCGGACCGCACGGCCGGCGGGACCGGTGGCGAGCTGGCCCTGCGGTACGTGATCTTCGGCGGTGAGGCGCTCGAGCCGCGCCGGCTGGAGGGCTGGTTCGCCCGGCACGGGGACACCTCGCCTCGGCTGGTGAACATGTACGGCATCACCGAGACCACGGTGCACGTGTCGTACCGGGAGATCGGTGCGGACCTGGCCGAGTCCGGTTCGGCGAGCATCGTGGGCGTGCCGATCGCGGGCCTGCGGGTCTACGTCCTCGACACCCGCCTCAACCCCGTCCCGGTGGGCGTGGCCGGTGAGATGTACGTCGGCGGCGGCCAGCTGGCCCGCGGATACCTGGGCCGCCCGGACCTGTCCGCGGCCCGGTTCGTGGCCGATCCGTTCTCCGCCGACGGCGGATTGCTCTATCGCACCGGCGATGTGGCGCGCTGGGCGGTCTCGGGTGACCTCGAGTACCTCGGTCGCGCGGACGACCAGGTCAAGATCCGTGGCTTCCGGATCGAGCTCGGCGAGGTCGAGTCGGCCGTGCTGGCCCAGCAGCCGGTCGGCCAGGCCGCGGTGATCGTGCGCGAGGACGCCCCCGGGGCGGCGCGGATCGTCGCGTACGTGGTGCCGGCGGACGGCGCGACCGTCGACGTCGAGGAACTGCGCGCCGGGGTGGGCGCGCTGGTGCCGGAGTACATGGTGCCGTCGGCGTTCGTGGTGATCGACGCGATTCCGTTGACGGTCAACGGCAAGCTCGACCGCCGGGCGCTGCCGGAACCGGTGTTCGAGACCCGGGTCTTCCGGGCGCCGTCGACCCCGGTCGAGGAGATCGTCGCCGGCACGTTCGCCGAGGTGCTCGGCGTCGAGCGGGTGGGCGCGGACGACGACTTCTTCGAACTCGGTGGCAACTCGCTGATCGCGACGCAGGTCGTGTCGCGGCTCGGGGTGGCGCTCGACACGCAGGTTCCGGTGCGGACCCTGTTCGAGGCGTCGACCGTCGCCGCGCTCGCGGCGCGGGTCGAGCAGGACGCCACCGGTGGCGGCCGGGTGCCGCTGACGGCGCGGACGCGTCCGGAACGCATCCCGCTCTCGCCGGCGCAGCAGCGCATGTGGTTCCTCAACCGCTTCGACCCGGAGTCGACCGCCTACAACATCCCGATGGCCCTGCGGCTGACCGGTGACCTCGACGTCGCCGCGCTGCGCGCCGCCGTGGCCGACCTGGTGGCCCGTCACGAGACGCTGCGGACGGTGTACCCGGAGTCGAACTCCGGTCCGGTGCAGGAGATCCGGCCCGCCACCGCGGTGCCGATCGACCTCGATCCGGTCGACGTCCCGGCGGCCGAGCTGGAGTCGCGGCTGCGCGAACTCGCGTCGACCGGCTTCGACGTCACCCGCGAGATCCCGCTGCGGATCGCGCTGCTGCGCCTCGCGCCCGCCGAGTACGTGCTGGTCACCGTGGTGCACCACATCGCCGCCGACGGCTCGTCGATGGTCCCGATGGCCCGCGACGTGATGACCGCGTACGCCGCCCGGGCCGCCGGCACCGAACCGGCGTGGGCGCCGCTCGGGCTGCAGTACGCGGACTACGCGCTGTGGCAGCGGGAACTGCTCGGGTCCGAGGACGACCCCGAGTCGCTCGCCGCCCGGCAGCTCGACCACTGGCGGACCGCGCTCGCCGACCTGCCGGATCAGCTCGACCTGCCCACCGACCGGCCGCGTCCCGCGCAGCAGTCGTTCCGCGGCGACCGGGTCGAGTTCACCGTGGACGCGGACGTGCACGCCGCGTTGCGCGATCTCGCCCGCGCCCGCAATGCGACCGTGTTCATGGCGATGCATGCCGCGTTCGCCACGCTGCTCGCCCGCCTGTCCGGATCCGACGACATCGCGGTGGGCACGCCCATCGCCGGCCGCGGCGAGGCCGCCGTCGAGAACCTGATCGGCATGTTCGTCAACACGCTGGTCTTCCGGCTCTCCGTCGACGGCAACCGCTCGTTCGACGAACTGCTCGGGGCGGCACGGGAAACCGACCTGCAGGCGTTCGCGCACGCGGACGTGCCGTTCGAGCGGCTCGTGGAGGTGCTCAACCCGGCTCGCTCGACCGCGCGGCACCCGCTGTTCCAGGTGGGCTTCTCGTTCCAGAACCAGCAGCGCACCGAACTGGAACTGGCGGGTCTGACCGTCGCACCGATCGACCTCGAGGGCGGCACGTCGCAGTTCGACCTGCACCTGATCGTCAGCGACCGGTACGACGAGCAGGGCGCCCCGTCGGGGATGGACGCGATCCTGACGTTCGCCACCGACCTGTTCGACGAGTCCACCGCCCGTGCCGTGGCCGAGCGCTTCCAGCAGTTGCTCCGTGCACTCGTGCAGGCGCCGGACGTGCCGGTGGGTGACCACCCGTTGCTGCTCGCGCGCGAACAGCACGACGTCCTGACGGCGTGGAACGACACCGTCCACGAGACCGGCACGGCCGCAACGCTCGTCGACCTGTTCGACGAGCAGGTGCGGCGAGATCCCGGCGCGGTCGCACTGGTGTACGAGGGCGTTGCCGTCACGTACGGCGAGTTCGGCGCCCGCGTCAACCGCCTCGCCCGGCACCTGATCGCCCTGGGCGTGGGTCCGGAGGATCGGGTGGCGCTCGTCGCACGACGCTCGCCGGAACTCGTGGTCGGCATGTACGCGATCGCCACGGCCGGCGCCGCCTACGTGCCCCTCGATCCGGATCAGCCGGCCGAGCGCAACGCCTACATCCTCGACACCGCGGCCCCCACCTGCGTGGTCACGGTCGCGGCGGACCGGTTCGACGTGCCCGGCGTGCCGGTGGTCGAACTCGACCGCCTGGACCTGTCCGGGCTGCCGGACGCGCCGGTGACGGCGGCGGAGCGCCGCGCGCCGCTGCGCGCCGCGAACACCGCGTACGTGATCTTCACGTCCGGGTCGACGGGCCGGCCCAAGGGGGTGGCGGTTCCGCACTCCGCCGTCGTCAACCAGATGCTGTGGAAGCGGGACGCGTTCGACCTCGGACCGGACGACGCGGTGCTGCTCAAGACCGTCGCCACGTTCGACCTGTCGGTGTGGGAGTTCTGGTCGGCGCTCACCTCCGGCGCGCGCCTGGTGATCGCGACCGCCGACGGCCACCGCGATCCCGACTACCTGCTGCGGCTGCTGCGCGACGAGCGCGTCACCACGCTGCACGCCGTTCCGTCGATGCTCTCGATGCTCATGACCGCCGCCGGCGGGGAGGTCGCGCCGTCGCTGCGCCGCGTGCTCGCCATCGGCGAGGCGCTGCCGGCGGCCACCGCGCAGCAGTTCCGTACGGACAACGAGGCGGTCCTGTTCAACCTGTACGGGCCGACCGAGGCCGCCGTGTCCGTCACCGTGCACGAGACCGGCGACGCCGACACCACGGTCGTGCCGATCGGTGTGCCCGAGTGGAACACCCGGGTCCACGTGCTCGACGCGCGCCTGCGTCCGGTGCCGGTCGGGGTGGCCGGCGAGCTGTACCTGGCCGGTGCCCAGCTGGCGCGCGGCTACCACGGCCGTCCCGACCTGACCGCCGACCGGTTCGTCGCCGACCCGTTCGGCGGGGGCCGGATGTACCGCACGGGCGACATCGTGCACTGGAACCGTGGCGGCGAACTGGTCTACCGCGACCGCGCCGACTTCCAGGTCAAGGTGCGCGGCTACCGCATCGAACTCGGTGAGATCGAGTCGGTGCTGCGCGCCCGCGACGAGGTGCGCGACGTCGCCGTCCTCGTCCGCAACGACCCGCACGTCGGAGATCGCCTGGTGGCCTACGTGGTTCCGGCCGGTGGTGCCGAACTCGACGCGGCCGCGACGAAGACCGCGCTGGCGCAGGCGCTTCCGTCGTACATGGTGCCGTCGGTGTTCGTCGTCCTCGAGGCGCTGCCGCTGAACACCAACGGCAAGCTCGACCGCAGGGCGCTGCCCGAACCGGAGTTCGAGGCCGGGCAGTTCCGGGCCCCCACCACCCCGGTGGAGGAGATCGTCGCCCGGGTCCTCGCCGAGGTTCTCGGCATCGAACGCGCCGGCCTCGACGACGACTTCTTCGAGCTCGGCGGCAACTCCCTGCTCGCGACGCAGCTGGCCTCCCGGCTCGGCGCCGCGCTCGACACCCGGGTGTCGGTGCGGACCGTGTTCGAGGCCTCGACCGTCGCGGCGCTGGCCGGCCGGATCCAGCCGTCCGTCGGCCGCGGCGCCCGGCCGCCGCTGGTGCCGGAGCCGCGGCCCGACCGGGTTCCGCTCTCGCTCGCGCAGCAGCGGATGTGGACCCTCAACCAGGTGGATCCGGGATCGGGGGCCTACAACATCCCCGTCGCGGTGCGGCTCAGCGGCTTCCTCGACGTCGACGCGCTGCGCGCCGCCGTCGCCGACGTGATCGCCCGGCACGAGGTGCTGCGCACGGTGTACCCGGACACGGAGGACGGCCCGGTCCAGGTGGTGCTCCCGACGGCACAGGCGCTGCCGGACCTGGCCCCGGTGCCCGTACCCGAGAGCGAGATCGTCGACCGGCTCACCGATGTGCTCGGCGCCGGATTCGACGTGACGGCACCGACCCCTCCGGTGCGGGCGCGATTGTTCCGCGTCGCCGACGACGAGCACGTGCTCGCCCTGGTGGCCCACCACATCAGCGCCGACGGCTACTCGATGCGGCCGCTCGTGCGCGACGTGATGGTCGCGTACGCCGCCCGCGCCGAGGCCCAGGTGCCGGGATGGGCGGAGCTGCCGGTCCAGTACGCCGACTACACGCTGTGGCAGCAACGGGTCCTCGGCGACCCGGACGACCCGGACAGCGAGCTGTCCCGCCAGCTCGGGTACTGGACCGCCGAGCTCGCCGGCAGCCCCGAGCTGCTCGCGCTGCCGACCGATCGGCCGCGGCCGGCGCGGCAGTCGACCCAGGGCGACTCGGTGGCGTTCACCATCGGCGAGGCGCTCGCGCAGCGCATCGAGAAGACCGCCCGCGAACACAACGCGACGGTGTTCATGGTCGTGCACGCCGCCCTCGCGGTGCTCCTGTCCCGGCTCGCGTCCGCCGAGGACGTCGCGGTCGGTACCCCGACCGCCGGGCGCGCCGAGGAAGTTCTCGACGACCTGGTGGGCATGTTCGTCAACACGCTGGTGCTGCGCACCCGCGTGGCCGGTGGGGACACGTTCGCCGACCTGCTCGCCCAGGCGAAGGAGAAGGATCTGGCGGCGTTCGGCAACGCCGACGTGCCGTTCGAGCGGCTCGTCGACGCCGTCGGCCGCAGGCGGTCGAGCTCGTACACGCCGCTGTTCCAGGTGATGCTCACGTTCCAGAACATCGAGACCGGAACGCTGGAACTGCCCGGACTGGCGGTCACCCCGCTCGAGGCGGGCGCCCATCAGGCGAAGTTCGACCTGCAGTGCACCTTCGTCGAGCAGTTCGCGCCCGGCGGGGGCCTCGGCGGCCTCGACGTGATCTTCACCTACGCGACCGCGCTGTTCGACCGGGAGACGGTCGAGCTGGTCGCCGAGCGATTCACCCGGATCCTGGACGCGGTGACGTCGGACCCCCAGGTGCGGCTGCGCGCGATCGACATCCTCACCGAGGCCGAACGGGCCCGCCTGGCCGCGCCGCGCAAGCCCCGGACCGTGGCGGACCTGCCGGACCTGGTCGCCGCCGCCGCCGAGACCGCCCCCGACACGGTGGCGCTCAGCCACGACGGCCGGGACGTCACCTTCGGGGAGTTCGCGCAGAAACTGGCCGCGACGGCCACCGCGACGGGTGGGGCACTCACCGCGGAGGCGCTCGTGCCCGTGGTGTTGAACACCCTCATCCCCGGCGTCCTGCCCGCGCTGGGCCCCGACGGGTTCGCCGAGCTGGTCCGATCCGTGCTCGCCACGGCCGACGAGATCACCGGTAGGGGGCTCTGACCTGGGCGCTTCGTGTGCTGTCGGTCCGACCGGGATAATCGAACATCGACTGTCGTCCGACCCCGTGGGCACCGAGGTGGCCACGGGGTCGACGGAGCGCGCACGACTGTGTGCGACACGCAGAGGTATCGGAGGATGAAGTAGATGGCTGAAGGCACGTCGGGCAAGCAGGCGCTGACGATCGCAGACCTGCCCCGGTTGCTGGCCGGAGTCGTGGACCGCGAGCCCGACCGCGTCGCCCTCGCCCACGGTGACACGCAGCTGACCTACAGCCGGCTCCAGCAGGAGATCGCCACCCTCGACGCCGCGATGGGGGGCGTGCTCGGCATCGAGGCGCTGGTCCCGGTCGTGCTGTCCAACCTCGCGCCCGAGCTCCTCGCCGACGGTGGGCTGCCCGCCGTGCTCGACGGCCTCCTCGCCGATGCCGCGTCCGTCCTCGGTGACGCCGCCGTGGCCCCCGTCGGACCCGACCTCGACACCCTCGTGGGCCGCTTCGACGCCCAGGTCGAGGCGACCCCGGACGCGGTCGCCCTCGAGTTCGACGGCGAAACCCTGACCTACGCGCAGTTCGGCGCCCGCGTCAACCGGCTCGCGCGGCACCTGATCGGGCTCGGCGTGGGCCCGGACGCGCGCGTCGGCCTGTCGATGCGGCGGTCCTTCGACCTGCTCGTCGGCATGTACGCCATCGTCAAGGCCGGCGGGGCCTACGTGCCGCTGGACCCGGATCACCCCGCGGACCGCATCGCCTACGTCCTCGACACCGCCGAACCCGTCGCGGTGGTCACCACCGCCCGCGACCGGGTGGACCTGCCCGGATCGGTGCCCGTGGTGCTCGTCGACACCCTCGACCTCGCGGAGGTGTCCGCCGACCCGGTGCGCGACGACGAGCGGGTCGGCCCCCTGACCGCCGACCGTCTCGCCTACGTCATCTTCACCTCCGGCTCCACCGGACGCCCGAAGGGCGTCGCGGTCGAACACCGGGCCATCGTCGCGAACATCGCCTGGCGACAGGCCGAGTACGGGCTGCGCGGCGACGACGTCGTGCTGCAGAAGACGCCGTTCACGTTCGACGTGTCGGTGTGGGAGTTCTTCTGGCCGCTGCAGGTGGGGGCGCGACTGTCGATCGCGAGGCCCGACGGCCACCGCGACCCCGCCTACCTCGCGCAGACCATGATCGAGCGCCGGGTCACCGTCGCCCACTTCGTCCCGTCCATGCTCGCGGTCTACCTCGCCGAGCCCACCGCCGCGGCCGTCACCTCGCTGCGGTACGTCTTCGCCTCGGGTGAGGCGCTGCCCGCGCAGACCGTCGCCCGGTTCCACCGGATCTCGCCGGCCGGGCTGCACAACCTGTACGGCCCGACGGAGGCCGCGGTCGACGTCACCTACTACGAGACCCACGGCGACGACACCGTCGTCCCCATCGGTGCGGCCGTCGCCGACACCGACCTCTACGTCCTCGACGAGGGCCTGCGACCCGTTCCGCAGGGTGTCGAGGGAGAGCTGTACCTCGCGGGCATCCAGCTCGCGCGCGGCTACCTGCGCCGCCCCGACCTGACCGCGGACCGCTTCGTCGCCGACCCGTTCGGGGCGCCCGGCGACCGCATGTACCGCACCGGCGACCTGGTCAAGTGGAACGCCGACGGCCTGATCGAATACGTCGGCCGCACCGACTTCCAGGTCAAGCTGCGCGGCCTGCGCATCGAACTCGGCGAGATCGAATCCGCCCTGCTCGACCACCCAGGGGTCCGGCAGGCGGTCGTCGTCGTGCACTCCGACGAGACGCTCGGCGACCACCTCGTCGGCTACCTCGTCACCGGCGGCGAACCGGTCGACCGGACCGAACTGGCCGCGGCCGTGCGCCGGCGGCTGCCGGACTACATGGTGCCGTCGCTGTTCGTGGAAATGACGGAGTTTCCCCTCAACGCGTCGGGCAAGCTCGACCGCGGGGCGCTGCCCGAGCCCGACTTCAGTGTTCTGGCAACCGAATACCGCGCACCGAGCACGCCCACCGAGGAAACGGTTGTCGCGGCGTTCGAGAGTGTGCTCGGTGTCGAGCGCCTCGGCGTCGACGACGACTTCTTCGCCCTGGGCGGCAACTCGCTGAGCGCGACGCGCGTCGTGGCGCGGATCAACGCCGACCACAAGGTCCGCATCGACGTCCGGGAGTTCTTCGACGCCCCGACCGCCGCGCAGCTCGCCACGCTCGTCGACGCGGCGATGGCCGCCGGCGACTCCCACCGCCCTCCGCTGGTGCCGCAGGTGCGGCCGGAGCAGGTGCCGCTGTCGCTGGCGCAGCGGCGGATGTGGTTCCTCAACCGCCTCGATCCCGGCTCGGCGGTCAACAACATCACGGTCGCACTGCGGCTGGCCGGGACGCTCGACGTCGACGCCCTCCGGGCGGCCGTGTCGGACGTGGTCGCTCGGCACGAGGTGCTGCGCACCGTCTACCCCGAGACGGAGGGGGTCGGCTACCAGCAGGTGCTGCCGGCCTCCGACGTGGACGTGGAGCTGGACCTCACGCCGTCGAGGGTGACCGAGTCCGAGATCGTGTCGGCGGTGGCGGAGACCGTCTCGGCCGGGTTCGACGTCACGGCCGAGGTGCCCGTTCGCGTCCGTCTGCTGCAGGTGTCGGACACCGAGCACGTGCTGGTGCTCGTGGTGCACCACATCGCAGCGGACGGGTTCTCGATGGGTCCGCTCACGCGGGACGTGATGGTCGCCTACGACGCCCGTACCCGTCACGAGGCACCCGCCTGGGAGCCGTTGGCCGTGCAGTACGCCGACTACGCCATCTGGCAGCGGCAGGCCCTCGGTTCGGAGGACGATCCGCAGTCGGTCGTCACGCAGCAGATCGAGTACTGGGCGCGCCGTCTCGACGGTGTACCCGAGCGGCTGGACCTGCCGACCGACCGGCCCCGGCCCGTCGTCGCCACCAACCGGGCGTCGGTGCACGCCTTCACCGTCGGCGAATCGCTGCACCGGGGTCTCGTCCGGCTGGCGCACGACACCCGGACGACGCCGTTCATGGTGGTGCACGCCGCCCTGGCGGCCGTCCTCAGCCGCCTGTCGGGCTCGGCGGACGTCACCATCGGCACGCCGATCGCCGGTCGCGGTGAGCAGGAACTCGACGACCTGATCGGCATGTTCGTCAACACCCTGGTGCTGCGCACCGAGGTCGAGCTGGGCGAGCCGTTCACCCGGCTCCTGGCGCGCGTGCGCGAGTCCGACCTCGCGGCGTTCGGGCACGCGGACGTCCCGTTCGAGCGGCTCGTCGAGGTGCTCGATCCGGTCCGGTCGCAGTCCCACCACCCGCTCTTCCAGGTGATGCTCGCGTTCCAGAATCTCGAACAGACCACCCTCGAGCTCGGCGACCTCGCGATCAGCCCGGTCACCGCGAATCTCGAACAGTCCCAGTACGATCTGTCGTTCATCTTCGTCGAAACGGTCGACGAGGACGGCGAGCTGGGTGGCCTCGCCTGCGACCTGCGGTACGCCACCGATCTGTTCGACGAGGCGACGATCGCCTCGTTCGTGCAGCGGTTGCTGCGGGTGCTCGAGACCGTCGCGGCCGAGCCGGCGCGGGCGGTGGGCGACGTCGAGTTCCTGTCGGAGCCCGAGCGGCGGGCGCTGACGTCGGTGCACGGCGCGCCGGCCGAGCCCGCCGGAACGCTGGACGAGATCCTGTCCGCCGCCGCCCGGCGCAATCCCGCCCCCGTGGCCCTGCGGTTCGAGGGCCGGTCCGTGTCGTACGGGGAACTGGATGCGGCGTCGTCGCGCCTGGCGCGACTGCTGATCTCCCGCGGCATCGGACCGGAGGATCGGGTGGCGCTCGCCGTTCCGCGGTCGATCGAGTCGGTCGTCGCGCTGTGGGCGGTCGTCAGGTCCGGAGCGGCGTTCGTCCCCGTGGACCCGACCTACCCGGTCGAGCGGATCGCGTACATGCTGTCGGATTCGGGCGCGGCGCTGGGTATCACATCGGCCGAATCCGTCGGCGCGCTGCCGGACACGGTGTCCTGGCTCGTGCTCGAGGAGGCGGCCGAGGCCGGCTCCGGGCTGCCGTCGGGACCGGTGTCCGACGCCGAGCGTGTGCGCTCGCTGCTTCCGGCGCATCCGGCGTACGTCATCTACACCTCCGGCACGACGGGCACACCGAAGGGTGTCGTCGTCGCGCACGCCGGGGTGGTGAACTTCTGTGCCGAACAGGTGGAGCGGTATTCCGTCGCCGCCGACTCTCGTACGTTGCACTTCGCGTCGCCGAGCTTCGATGCGTCGGTCCTCGAACTGCTGCTGGCGTTCGGCGCGGGCGCGACGATGGTCGTCGCGCCGACCTCCGTGTACGGCGGCGCCGAACTCGCCGGCCTGCTGGCGGAGGAAGCGGTCACCCATGCCTTCGTGACCCCCGCCGCCCTCGGCTCGGTGGATCCTTCGGGTCTCGACTGCGTCCGCGTGGTGATCACGGGCGGCGAGGCGTGCTCCCCGGGCCTGGTGGCGCGCTGGGCGACGATCCTGCCCGACGGGTCGCGCCGCGCGTTCTTCAACGCCTACGGTCCCACCGAGTCGACGGTGGCGTCGAACATCAGCGACGCGTTGCTGCCCGGCGATCCGGTGGTGATGGGCGGCCCCGTCCGCGGCATGCGGGTGCTCGTTCTCGACAACCGGTTGCGGCCGGTGCCGGTCGGCATCCCCGGCGAGCTGTACCTGGCGGGAGTCCAGGTGGCCCGCGGGTATCTGGGCCGGGCCGGGCTGACGGCCGAGCGGTTCGTGGCCGACCCGTACGCCACCGACGGCGGCCGGATGTACCGCACCGGTGACGTGGTGCGGTGGTTCGGTTCTCCCGGGGACGAGGCGACCGGTGTGGTCGGCCACGGTGTGGTCGAGTACGTCGGCCGGGCCGACGACCAGGTGAAGATCCGCGGCTTCCGGATCGAACTCGGTGAGATCGAGGCGGCCCTCGCGCGGTGCGCCGGTGTCGCCCAGTCGGTCGCGACGGTGCGCCGGGACGGGCAGCGTGGTGAGCAGCTCGTCGGGTACGTCGTCCCCGAACCGGGCGCCGAACTCGACGGCACCGCCGTCAAGGATTCCGTGGCGCAGTTCCTGACGAGCTACATGGTGCCCCACGCGGTCGTGGTCCTGGACTCGATCCCGCTGACGCCCGGCGGCAAGCTCGACCGGCGTGCACTGCCGGAACCGGAGCAGGAGGCCCGTGTCTTCCGGACGCCGACCACCCCGGTCGAGGAGATCGTCGCGCGGGTCTTCGCCGACGTCCTCGGCGTGGAACGCGTCGGGCTGGACGACGACTTCTTCGAACTGGGCGGCAACTCACTCGTCGCCACGCAGGTGATCTCCCGTCTCGGCGCGGCGCTCGGTGCCACGATTCCGGTGCGGACGCTGTTCGAGGCGTCCGGGGTCGCCTCCCTGGCCGCGCGTCTCGAGCAGGCCGACTCCTCCGGCAGCCGAGTGCCGTTGGTGGCGCGGACCCGGCCGGAGCGGGTCCCGCTGTCGTTGGCGCAGCGTCGGATGTGGTTCCTCAATCGGTTCGAACCGGACTCCGCGGTGAACAACATCCCGCTGCCCATCCGGCTGTCCGGACTGCTGGACCGGCACGCGCTGCAGGTGGCGGTCGCCGACGTGCTGGCCCGTCACGAGTCCCTGCGGACGGTGTACCCGGACGCCGACGGGGTGGCGTACCAGCAGGTGCTGCCGACCTCGCGGGTGATTCCCGATCTGTCGCCGATCCCGGTGTCCGAGGCCGACCTGCTCGGCGAGGTCCTGGCGATGGCGTCGGCCGGATTCGACGTGTCGACGCAGGTGCCGTTCCGGGCGCGGTTGTTCGAGGTGTCCGCGACCGAGCATGTTCTCGTCCTCGTCGTGCACCACATCGCGGCCGACGGCTTCTCCATGGGGCCGCTCACGCGTGACGTGGTGCTGGCGTACTCGGCGCGGGCCACCGGTGGGGAGCCGGAGTGGGAACCCCTGCCGGTGCAGTACGCCGACTACGCGTTGTGGCAGCGGGAGGTTCTCGGATCGGAGGACGACCCGGACTCGGTGATCGCGAGCCAGGAAGCGTACTGGACCGGCGCGCTCGACGGGCTGCCCGAGCAGCTCGACCTGCCGTCGGACCGGCCCCGGCCGGCGGTCGCATCCAATGCGGGTGCGGTGCACGAGTTCTCGCTCGGGCCGGAACTCCATGCCGCGATCGGGCGGGTGGCGCGCGAGCGTAACGTCACCCCGTTCATGGTGGTGCACGCGGCGCTGTCGGTGCTGCTGGCGCGGTTGTCGGGCACCGACGACATCGCCATCGGCACGCCGGTGGCCGGCCGCGGCGAGCAGGAACTCGACGACCTGGTCGGCATGTTCGTCAACACCCTGGTGCTGCGGACCCGGGTCGAGGGTGGGGAGTCCTTCGAGGACCTGCTCGCGCGGGTACGCGGCACCGACCTCGACGCGTTCGCGCACGCGGACGTGCCGTTCGAGCGGCTGGTGGAGGTGCTCAATCCCGCCCGGTCCACGGCGCGGCACCCGCTGTTCCAGGTGATGCTGTCCTTCCAGAACCAGGCGATGGGATCCCTCGAGCTGCCGGGCCTGACCGTCTCGGGCCTCGACTTCGACGCCGCGACCGCCCGGTTCGATCTGCAGTTCTCCCTCGCCGAAACGGACGCCGGGACAGTCGATTCCGCCGGGTATGCGGTCGGGATCACCTATGCGACGGATCTGTTCGATGCGTCGACGGTGGCGGGGTTCGCGGCGCGGTTCGTGCGGGTGCTCGGGGAGGTGGTGGCGGATCCGTCGGTGGCGGTGGGAGATCTGGAGATCCTCGAGCCGGTGGAGCGGTCGCGGGTGCTCGAGGTGTGGAACGACACGGCGCGGGCGGTGCCGTCGGCGACGTTGGTGGAGTTGTTCGGGGAGCGGGTGCGCCGGTCGCCGGAGG